>NZ_JBHXTO010000001.1:203124-283048 GCF_042677425.1 Streptomyces sp. NPDC127119
CGACCGAGTTGCCGCCCCTCGTCCGCTGAGTGCCGTTTCGCCCCGCCGCCTTCCGGTCACGGGCGTCCCGCCCGGGCCGCCGCCCGCGCGCAGGGGGCGCGGCGGACGGACCGGAGGGCGGTCGGACCGGCTGCCGGGCCGACGGTCGTGATCACGTTCCGGCCGTCCTCGTCCCCGTCGGCGTCGGCGTGAAGTCGTGCATGCCGCGCAGTGGGGAGCACACCACCCAGGCGGCGGCCAGGGACGTGCCCGCGGCGGCGATCCACAGCGTGCCCCTGATTCCGATGGACTCGCCCAGTACGCCCCCGAGCAGTGCCCCGAGTGTCACCGCGCCGAAGCCGACGAAGCGGACGGTGGCGTTCGCCCTGGCCAGCATCGCCTCGGGGCAGACCACTTGGCGGTAGCTGACCTGGGCGACGTTGTACACGACGATGCCGTAGCCGGTGACGAGCAGGCCGGCCAGTGCCGGGGTGAGGGCGAGCAGGGTGCCCCGGCCCGCGAGCGGCACCAGCAGCAGGGCCGGGAACGTGGTCAGCGGTACCAGCCAGACCGCCCGTGCCTGGCCGATCCGGCGGACGACCCGGTGCGCCGACAGTGCGCCGAGCACCCCGCCCAGGCCCAGGACGCTCAGGGTGGCCCCGGCCGCGGAGCCGCTGAGACCGAGGACGCCGGTCAGGAACAGGACCTGTACGGCACCGAGTACACCGGCGAAGAAGTTGGCGGTCGCGGTGCAGCCGGTGATGGCGAGCAGGGTGCGGTGACGGGCCATGAAACGCAGCCCCTCACCCACCTCGGCGAGCAGGGGCGGGCCCGTGCCGTCGGGAGGGTTCGCCGGGTCCGGTTCGCGTACGCGGCGCAGCAGCAGACTGGACGTCAGATAGCCGAGGGCCGTCGCCAGCACGGGAGCGGCGGGCCCCGACAGCTGGACGAGGGAGCCGCCGATGCCGGGCCCGGTGATCTGGGCCAGGGACTGGCTGGACTGGAGGCGGGCGTTGCCCTCCAGGAGCCGGTCGCGGTCGACCAGGGCCGGCAGATGGGACTGGTAGGCGACGTCGAAGAGGACGGCGAGGATGCCGCACAGCAGGGCGACGGCGATGAGCTGGGCGACGCTGAGCAGGCCGCTCCACCAGGCCACCGGGATCGTGCACAGCAGCAGTGCCCGGCCGGTGTTGGCGCGCCGCATCAGCCGGCGCTGGCGGGCCCGGGCCACCCACACCCCCGCGGGCAGCCCGATCAGCAGGTAGCCCATGGTCTCCGCGGCGCTGAGCAGCCCCATCTCCAGCGGGGTCGCCGCCAGCGTGGTGGCGGCGAGCAGCGGCAGCAGGGCGTTGCCGACGTACGTGCCGAACTGGCTGACCGAGTCGGCCGCCCAGAAGAGCCGGAACGCACGGTGGTGCCGCAAGGAGGAGGGCGGGGGCGCGGTGGCGGTGGGCGGCTCGCTCACCGCGTGGTCCGGGGAGCGGCGGACACCGCGTCCGTGAGCACGTCCACGGCCCGGTCGATGTCGGCGGCCGTGACACCCGAGTGGGTGACCGCCCGGATACGGCCCCGCCCCAGTTCCGCGAGGTGGACGCCACGGACGCGCGCCGCCTCGATGAAGGACTCGGTGGTGTGGGAGGTGCCCTCGTCGTCCACGGTGAAGAACACCATGTTGGTGCGCGGCGGCTCCGGGTCGAGCCGCAGGCCGGGGACGTCGGCGAGGCCGTCGGCCAGCCTGCGGGCGTGTGCGTGGTCGTCGGCGAGGCGGTCGGTCATGTCGGTCAGGGCGACGATCCCGCACGCCGCGATCATGCCCGCCTGCCGCATCCCGCCGCCGAGCATCTTGCGGTAGCGGCGGGCGGTCGAGATGGACGCCTCGTCGCCGACGAGCATCGACCCGATCGGCGCGGACAGCCCCTTGGACAGGCAGAACTGGACGGTGTCGGCCGGAGCGGCGAGGTCGGCGGCCGGTACGCCGAGAGCGAGGGCCGCGTTGAAGATGCGGGCCCCGTCCAGATGCAGGGCGACGCCGTGCCTCCGGGCGAGGGCGCCGGCCGCCGCGAGGTAGCCGGGGGTGAGGGGGATGCCGCCGCGGCGGTTGTGCGGGGTCTCCAGCGTCAGGACGGCGGGCAGCGCGAACTGGGGGTCGTCCCGGTCGACCTCGAACGCCTCGGCCACCGCGTCCAGGGGCAGGGTGCCGTCCTCGGCGGCGGTTATGGGTTCGTAGACGATGCCGCCGAACACCGAGGCGCCGCCCGCCTCGTAGACGTAGATGTCCGATTCGGCGCCGACGACGGCCTTGCCGCCGCGCGGGCTGTGGGTGAGGAGGGCGGCGAGGTTGGCCATGGTGCCGCTGGGCATCAGGCAGCCGGCCTGCTTGCCCAGCACCTTGGCCGACATGGACTCCAGTTCGGCGACGGTCGGGTCCTCGCCGTAGACGTCGTCGCCGAGCCGCGCCGCGGTGGCGGCGGCGAGCATCCGGGGGGTGGGCAGGGTGAACGTGTCGCTGCGCAGTTCCACGACGTGGCTCATGGCCGGGCTCCTCACGGTTGACGGATCAGGGTCGACACGGCGGCGGCGAGCGCGCGTTCGGCGGACGCCCAGCGGCTCCTGCGGGCGTCGGCGGCGGCGCCGAGCCGGTCGAGACGGTCGGCGGAGTCGTCGAGGGCGGCGGTCACGGAGGCCGCGGCGGGCCCGCCCCCGGCGTTCGCGGAGGCGGCGACCGAGTCGGGGTCGAGGCCGTCGAGCAGGCCGCGGTGCCGGTCGCCGAGGTGCTCGGCGGCGGTGGCCCCGAAGGAGCGGCCGGTGGCGAGGGCCACCCTGCTGATGTCGCCGACCATGTGGTGGGCCGTGCGGAACGGCACCCCCGCCACGACGAGACGCTCGGCGAGCGCGGTGGCGGCGGTCTGCCCGTCGGCGGCGCGCCGCCGCATGGTGTCCGGGTCGGGTTCCGCGCCCTCGGTCATCAGCCGCAGCAGGACCACGGCGTCGGTGGTGGCCTCCAGGGCGGACCACACATGGCCGACCGCCTCGGTGCCCACCGCGATCGCGTTGGTGTACCGCGCGGTCGACATGGCCGCGGTCGCCGCGGTGAGCGCGCCGAGCGCGCCCGCAGCCCTGCCCTGGATGTTCTCCAGCAGGAACGGGTTGCGCTTCTGCGGCATCATCGAGCTGCTGCCGACCAGGCTGTCGGGCAGGACGAGCAGCGGGTTCTCGGCACTGGTCCAGGACTGGAGGTCGTGCGCGGTCCGGGTCAGGAGCACACCGAGGACGGTGCACGCGGCGAGCAGCCGCAGCACCACGTCCCGGGACGCCACGGCGTGCAGGGAGTTGGTGAGGGGTGCGTCGAAGCCCAGCAGTTCGGTGGTGCGGGCCGCGTCGACGGGCAGGGTGGTGCCCCCGACGGCCCCGGCGCCGAGGGGGTTCTCGCCGAGTTCGCGGCCCGCGTGGTCGAGCTGGTCCAGATCCCGTACGAGGGCCGCGGCGACCCCGGCGAGGTAGTGGCCGTAGGTGATGGGCACGGCGGGCTGGTGGTGGGTGTAGGCGGGCATGACGGTGGTGTGCCAGCGGCGCCCCCGGTCGACGAGGGCCCGGCCCAGGGCGTCCGTCTCGGTGAGCAGGCGGTCGTAGGGGCGTCGCAACTGGAGCCTGAGCACGGTGGCGTTGAGGTCGTTGCGGGAACGGCCGCTGTGCAGGACACCGCCGGTTTCTTCGCCCAGGGTGTCCACGAGGTGGCCCTCGTAGGCGAGGTAGCGGCCCCGCGGGGCGGGGAGGTGCCGCAGCGGGGCGAAGTCCGCGGCGCGCAGGTCCTCGATGCCGGCGAGCAGCCGGGCGGCCGTCCCGCGCTCGATGACGCCCTGTTCGGTGAGCATGACGACATGGGCGCGGTCCACCTCGCTGGTGGGGCCCAGTTCGGCGGCCACCGGGTCCGGGGGGACCCGCAGATGCCTTTCGAAGAGGATCTCCGCGGCGGCCGGGTGCACGGCGGAGGTCAGACGTCCGGTGGCGGTGGCTGTGGCGGTCGCGGTGGCCTCGGCGGTGGCGGTCATACGGGGCTCTCCTCGGCGCGTCGCGGTCGTAGGGAGGTGCGCAGCCGGGCCAGCGCGTCCTCCGCCGCCCGTGCGGCGGATGAGGCGCTGGGGGCGGTGGCGGTGGCGTGGCCGACCCGGTCGCGGTGGTCGTGCCGCGGTACGAGCGGGACGCCGCGGCTTCCCGTGAGGACCGTGGCGGTGACGTACCGCGGCGGACCGGCGGTGGCCGTGGGCGGATCGTCGAGCACCGAGGGTTCGTCGACCACGAGGAAGCGCAGTGCGGCGTGCCGCGCGCTGCGGGGTTCCAGGTCAGGCCGGTGGCCGAGGGCCGCGCCGACCTGGGCGGCGACCAGGTCGATCCCCAGGGCGGAACGGATCAGCTCGGGAATCATGCCGCCCGCGAGCCGTGGGTTGACCTCGATGAGCACGGGTCCGCGGGCGGCCAGCCGCAGTTCGACGTGGGCCGCCCCGTGGCCGAGGCCGAGCGCCTTCACCGCGGCCACGGCCGTGTCCGCGAGGAGCTGTGCCGTACCGGCGGGCACGGGAGCCGGTACGTCGTGCCCCGTCTCGACGAAGTGCGGGGCGGCGCCGAGGTGTTTGCGCACGACGGCGACGGGGGTGCGGCCGAACACCTCGACGGAGAACTCGGGCCCGTCCACGTACTCCTCGACGAGCAGGCCGGGGGCGGTCGGGATGCCGCGCTCGTTGTGCGTACGGGCCAGCAGGCGGGCCGCGTGCTCGGCGGCCTGCGCGCGGTCGCGGCACAGGCGGACGCCGGTGCTGCCGGAGCCGTCGGCGGGTTTGAGGACCACCGGCAGTCCCGTGCGCCCGACGGCGTCGAGGACGGCGTCGGCGTCGGTCACCAGGGTGTGGGCGGCCACGGGCACGCCCCCCGCGGCGAGCGCCGCCCGCTGATGGCCCTTGTGCCGGCACCGGGTCACGGCCCCCGGGTCGGGTCCCGGCAGGCCGAGCGCGTGCGCCGCCTCGGCGGCGACGGGGACGAAGTAGTCGGAACTGGTGGTCACCCCGGCCGGCGGACCGGCGCCGAGCGCGGCGATCGCGTCGAGGACCGCCCCGGCGCTGGACGTGTCGGCCTCGACCACGGTGATGTCCTCGGTACGGGCGTACCCGTAGCGGCCGGGGTCCTCGGCCAGCAGCACCGGCCGGACCCCGAGGTCCCGGGCGCGCCGGGCGAACAGCGGCCCGGTGCCGGAGGTGTTGGACTCGACGAGGACCAGGAAGGGCTCGGTCATCGCTGCTCCTCGGGAAAGGGGACGGGGCCCGGCCGGGCGGCGGCGCCGCGCAGGGCGTCGTCGAGGGTGCGGCGGCGCCACTCCATGCGCGCCCACCCCCCGACGGCGTCGCCGGGGTCGGTGACGGTGCGGGGCGTGGTGGCGGCCGGGCCGTCCAGCAGGCCCCGCTCCGCGAGCCACTCGTCCCGGTAGACCGAGTCCTGGTAGCGGTGCCCCTCGTCGGGGAGGAAGGCGACCACCTGGGCGTCGGGGTTGCGTTCGGCGTACCAGCGGGCGACGAGGAAGGACGCGCCGCTGGTGGGGCCCATGTAGAGGGCGTGCCGGGCGTGCAGTTCGCGGGTGGCCCGGACGACCTCCGCGGGGCCCGCCCAGTGCACCTCGTCGTAGGCGTCGTGGCTGACGTTGGACGGTACGAGGCTGTTGCCGAGGCCGCGCACGACGCGGGGCCCGTCGGTCTGGCCGAAGATGGCGCTGGGCGAGGTGTCCACGCCGATCAGGCGCATGTGCGGCTGGGGCAGCCGCAGGAAGGCGGCGGTGCCCCCGGTGGACCCTCCGGAGCCGACCGGTCCGACCAGGCAGTCCACGGCGCCGACGGTCTCCGCGATCTGCTCGGCGACCGCGGCGTACGCGTTGGGGTTGTCCGGGTTGTCGTACTGGCCCGGGACGTAGTGGTCGGGGTAGACGCTCCGCAGTTCCTCCAGCCGGTCGAGCCGGGCCTGCTGGAAACCTCCGCGCGGGCTGGGTTCGGTGCAGATCTCGACCCGGGCGCCCAGCTCGCCGAGCCTGCGGCGCAGCGCGGGGTCGATGGCCGGGTCGCCGACGATGACCAGGGGATAGCCGCGCAGCCGGCACACCATCGCCAGGCCGAGGGCGAAGGTGCCCGACGAGGTCTCCAGGACCGTGGTGTCGGGGGCGAGTTCGCCGCGCTGCTCGGCGCGGTCGAGCATGAAGCGGGCCGGGAGCAGCTTCATCAGGGTGAACGCGGCCACGCACAGGTTGGGGCCGAGGCGTATGAGCCGCGGCAGGACGGTCGCCTCGACGACCGAGTCGCTGGCCGCGGGCAGAGTGGGTGATCTCATGGTCTCCGCTCTCAGTTCTTGGTGGTGAAGTACCAGGAGTCGCCGATGCCCAGGTCGGCGAGGTGCTTGCGGGCGCTGTCGGTGCGGGTGGCGAGATCGGGCAGGTCGGGGTCGAAGAGGAGTCCGGCCACGTCACCGCTGTGCGCGACCTGGAGCCCGGCCGCGCCCACCGCCTCGGTGACCCGCAGCAGGTCCGTGAGCTGGGGGACGGGCAGGTGGCGCTGGTTGAGGCGGGCGCTGGCGGTCGCCACCCGGCCGAGCAGGGCGACGTCACCGGTGCGGACGGCCCGGCGGGCCGCGCCGAGCAGCGGGCGGAACGC
Organism: Streptomyces sp. NPDC127119; assembly: GCF_042677425.1. Lineage (NCBI taxonomy): Bacteria > Bacillati > Actinomycetota > Actinomycetes > Kitasatosporales > Streptomycetaceae > Streptomyces > Streptomyces sp. NPDC127119. Next base: position 209,787 of record NZ_JBHXTO010000001.1, read on the forward strand.
CTCGATCTCCCAGACCGAGTAGCGCGCGGGCGGCAGGGCGAGGGTGTCGGTGCCCGTGCTGTCCTCGCTGGTGCCGAAGCCGACGACGGCCAGCGGCATCAGCGGGCCGCCCAGTTCCTCGATGACCTCGCCCTCGCGGTGGGCGAACAGGACGGCCCGGTGGGCGTACATGAGCGCGTCGGAGGCGGTCTCGGCGGCGACGGCCAGGGCGGCGTACTGGGCGGGGCTGGGCCGGCGCCCGGCGGCGTCGTACACGGCTCCGATGGCCGCCACGACGTCGGCGGTGGAGGAGCCGAAGCCGCGACTGGGCGGGATGTTGCTGGTCAGGCCGAGGGTGCCGCCGGTGAGGGCGCCGCCCAGGGTGCGCAGGGCGAGTTCGGCGGCCCGGCCCGCCTTGGTCCGCCAGGGGTCGAGGACGGTGACCCCGGTGCTGGTGTCGGACGGCTCGAAGACGGCGTGGGACTCGTAGAGGGGGCACGGGAGGGTGATCAGTGCGCGGCGCAGGCGTCCGTCGGACTCGAAGACGCCCTGGAGGATCTCTCCGTGGTGGCCGACGCTGTGGTGGGTTCCCCGGATGCGGACCGCCGTCCCGGACGGTGCTGTGGACATGTCGTGCAGCATGGCTACCTCGATCGAGGGTCGGAGGTCGGGTGCTGGGGTGCGGGGGCGGTCACGAGCGGGTGGCCGGCCTCGGCGCGGTGAGTCGGGTCGCCCGTGCGGGCAGCGTGGGCACCGCCACGAAGCGGGCGGGGATCTGGTAGTCGGGCAGCGACTCGGCGAGGAAGTCGACGAGTTCGCCGTCGTCCGGGATGACGGAACCGGTGTGCGGTACGAGGTAGGCGTGGAGTTCGCCGTCGGCGCTGAAGACCGCCGCCTCGGCGATCCCGCGGTGCGAGGTCAGCCGGGTGCGGGTCTCGTAGGGCGCGACGCGGAAACCCGAGACGGTCGGCCAGACCCCGGTCGGGCCGAGGATCTCGAAGCCGCCGGCGGCGGTGTGGCGGGCCCGGTGACCGGTGGGGGCGAACCTCGCCCCCGCGCCCCGCGCGAGGTGGAGTTCGCCGGGGACCCCGGCGGGCAGCGGCTCGCCGTGGCTGTCGAGGACGGCGGCGGCGACGCCGGGCACGGGGAGACCGACCGGCATCACGACCGCGGAGGGTCCCGGCACGCCGTCGTGCGGCCGGTACAGGGCCAGCGGCAGGTCCGGGGTGCCGAATCCGGTGGCGAGGCGGGCGCCGACGGGTTCCCGCAGGGCCGCGGGATCGGTGTCGGCGCCGATCGCGAGGACGGCGTCGGCGCCGTGGGCCAGCGCCTCGCGGTGGTGCGCGAGGAGGGTGTTGACGGTCGTGTCGGGCAGGAGGAGCGCGGCGAACGGCTCCTGACGCCCGGCGAGGAGGGCGGCCAGCGCTGCGGGCGAGGGCTCCGGTGTCCCGGTGAGGACGAGGGTGCCGCCGCGAGCCAGGGTGGTCCACACCTCAAGGAGGAACAGGGAGCTGTCGGCCGCGGCGGTCTGCGGGACGTGTCCCGCCCCGAAGCCGAGGGCGTCGAGTGCGGCGACCGCGCCGGTGAGCGCGGCGTGGGTGATCTCGGCCCGGCCCACCAGCGCCAGTACGTCACTGCCGGCCGGCCGGTGCCCGCCGTCCCGTCCGCCGGGATCGGCGGCCTCCGTCCGTCGGGTCACGGCCTCGGTGACGAGCGCCTCCGTGGCCGCCGGTTCGGTTCCGGGGGCGAGGACCCGCGCCGGGACCCCGGTACGGGCGGCGGCCAGCAGTGCGGCCACCAGGTCGGTGCCGGGCGGCAGCCGCAGGGCTGCGGGACGTCCGGGTCCGGCGCCCAGGCGGGACAGCACCCCCGCCAAACGGTCGGCGCGGGCGCCCAGTTCGCGGTAGGTGACGGAGTCCGGGCCCGTGCTCAGGGCCGTCCTGTCGGGGTGCTCGGCGATCTGCCGTTCCACCCGTTCCACCGGCGTGGGCCCGGCGGACGCGGCCTCGGCGGCCGGCGCCGCAGCCGCGCTGGTGAGCCGGAACCTGGACACCGGCAGGTCGGGCTCGTCGAGCGCGGTGCGCAGCAGGTCGCGGTAGGCGCCCACCATGCTCCGCATCGTCTCGGCGTCGAACAGGTCGGTGGCGTACTCCCAGATGATGGTCAGCGAGTCGTCCTCGCTGCTGGGGCGCTTGCCCACGCGCTGCTCGGCGCGGGGGATGGCGACGATGTTCAGGTCGGCCTTCGCGGACCCGTTGTGCCCCATGAACACCTCGCCGCGCAGCCCGGCGAAGTCGAGGTCGGGGACCGCGGAGTCGTGGAAGCTGAACATGGCGGAGAACAGCGGGTTGCGGGACAGGTCGCGGGTCGGGGCGAGGGCCTTGACGAGCTTCTGCAGTGGCACGTCCTGCCAGCCGTACCCCTCGACCGCCGTGCCGTGGACCTGCTCCAGCAACTGCCGGAACGTGGGATCGCCGTCGAGACGGACCCGCAGCGGCACCGTGTTGACCATCATCCCGATCAGGCGCTCCGCCTCGGCGAGCCTGCGGTTGGCCACCCCGACGCCGAGCACGAAGTCGGTCTGGTCCGCGTACCGCGACAGCAGGGCGGCGAACGCGGTCAGCATCGTCGAATAGAGGGTGACCCCGAACTCCCGGGCCCGCTCCCGCAGCCGGTGGTACTCGTCCGGGTCGAGGGTCAGCCGTACGACGTCGCCGCGGAAGGTGAACTCCGGCGGGCGGGGCCGGTCGGTGGGCAGTTCGAGAGCCGCGGGGGCCCCGTCCAGGGCCTTCGCCCAGTGATCGAGATAGCGGTCCATCACGGGGCCGTCCAGCCAGGACCGCTGCCAGGCGGCGAGATCGGCGAACTGGAAGCGCGGCTCCGGCGGGGCGACGGCGCCCTCGGCGAACACGCAGTACAGAGCGGTGAGTTCCTTCACGAACACCGCGAACGACCAGCCGTCGTGCACCAGATGGTGCTCCACATGGAGCAGCCGGTGCGAGTCCGGGGCGTCCCTGGCCACGACCCAGCGGGCCAGCGGGGGCGCCTGGAGGTCGAACGGCGTGGCCTGCTCCTTGGCCGTCAACTCCTCCCAGGCGCGCTCGCGTTCGGCCTCGGAGAGGGCGGAGAGGTCCACCAGGGGTACGTCGACGGTGACGGCGTCCATCTCCACGGGGCACTGCGCCGGCACCCCGTCGACCTCACGGAACGCGGTGCGCAGGATCTCGTGGCGGCGGACCAGCTCGGTGAGCGCGGCGCGCAGGGCGGTCATGTCCAGGGGGCCGCGCAGGGTGAGCGTGGCCTGCATCCGGTACGCCTCGTTGAGCGGCGAGAGCTGTTCGAGGAACCAGACACGCTCCTGGGGGAAGGACAGCGGGATCGGCCGGGTGCGGTCCGCGTGCCGCATCGGGGGCACCTCGGGGACCGCCTCGCCGTCGTCGAGAGGCGCGCCGCCGTCGACCAGTGCGGCGATCTTCCGTGGTGTGGCGTGGTGGAAGAGGTGGGAGAGCGGGATGTCGGTGCCGTGGTCGCTGCGGATACGGGCGGCGAGGCGGCCCACCAGCAGGGAGTGGCCGCCGAGTTGGAAGAAGTCGTCGGTGGCGCCGGCGGGCGTCCCGCCGAGCAGCTCCGACATCAGCGCGGCGACGGCCTGCTCGGTGGGCGTGGCCGGTTCGTCGCCGCTGCTCACCCCGGACCTGTACGGCGAGGGCAGCGCCTGGCGGTCCACCTTGCCGCTCGGGGTGAGGGGCAGCGCGGGCAGCACGACCACGGTGGAGGGAACCATGTGGGCGGGCAGCGTGCGTGCGCACCAGGTCCGCAGGTCGGCGGGGTGCACCGGGGTGTCGGGGGCGGACACGTAGCCGACCAGGACGGTGCCGCGCGCCACGACGACGGAGTCCGAGACGGCGGGGTGCGCGCGCAGCACCTCGGCGATCTCGCCCGGTTCGACGCGGAAGCCGCGGATCTTGACCTGGTGGTCGGCGCGCCCGGCGTACGCGTAGCGCCCGTCGGGCAGGCGGCGGGCGAGGTCGCCGGTGCGGTAGGCGCGGCCGTGCCCGGTGGGGACGTACCGTTCCGCGGTCAGGGCGGGGCGGCCGAGATAGCCGCGGGTCACTCCGGCGCCGGAGACGACGAGTTCGCCGATCTCGCCGGGCGGCACCGGCAGCCCTTCCTTGTCCAGCAGGTCGATCCGTACGCCCGGCAGCGGGCGTCCGATGTCGGGCGTCCCGGATCCGCTCACCTCGCCCGTGGTGGCGACGATGGAGATCTCGGTCGGCCCGTAGGCGTTGAAGACGCGCCGGCCGCGCCCCCAGCGGGCCACGATCTCCGCGGGCAGCGCCTCCCCTCCGCAGACCAGCGTGCGCAGCGCGGGCAGTTCGGCCTCCGGGAGCGCGGCGACGACGGACGGCGGCAGCAGGGTGAAGGTCACCGCGAAGCGGTCCATCAGGTCCACCAGGCCGGGGCCCGGCACCACGCTGTCGGCGTCGGCCAGGACCAGCGCGGCCCCGCCGGTCAGGGCGACGCCGGTCTCCAGGACGGAGGCGTCGAAGCTCGACGGGGCGAACTGCAGGACGCGTTCGCCCGCCCCCACCCCCCACTCGGCGCGCATCCCGGCGATGGTGGCGGCGACGCTCCCGTGTTCGACGAGGACGCCCTTGGGCCGGCCCGTGGAGCCGGACGTGTAGATGACGTAGGCGAGATCCCCGCGGCCCACGGAGGGCAGGGCGGCCGGGGCGGTCTCGTCGGCGCCCTCCGGGTCCAGGACGCGGACACCCGCGGGCAGCCGGCGGGCCGAGGACTCGTCCGCGATCACCAGGGAGACACCGGAGTCGTCGAGCATGTACTCCAGCCGGTCCTGCGGGTAGGACGGGTCGAGCGGGACCCAGGCGGCGCCCGCCCGCATGACGGCGAGCAGGGCGGTGGGCAGCGCGGGGCCGCGGCCGACGCAGACCCCGACCAGTCGGCCCCGGCCGACCCCGGCGGCCAGCAGCCGGTCGGCCAGCACCGCCGAGCGGCGCTCCAGGGCGCCGTAGGTCAGGGTGCCGCCCGACCACAGCAGGGCCGGGGCGTCGGGGGAGCGCAGGGCGTGCTTGAGGAACGCCTCGTGCAGCAGGGGGGTCTTCATCGTGTCGCACCTCGTTCGTGGTCCGCGGGAGTGGTGGCCGGGGAGGTCTCCGTGAGGAGCCGGCGCGCCTCGTCGTCGGACATCGCCTCGATCTCGGCCAGGATCAGGTCGTGGATGTACTCCGCCGTTCCGGCGACGGTCGGGCGCTCGAAGATCACGCTGAGCGGGAGCTGGGCGTCGAAGGCCTGCCGCATCCGGTTGACGGCCCGGGTGGCGATCAGCGAGTGGCCGCCGAAGGAGAAGAAGTCGTCGAGGACGCCGATGCGGGGCAGGGACAGCACGTCGGCCCAGATGTCGGCGATGATCCGCTCGGTCTCGTCGCGGGGAGCGACGTGGTCCGCGCTCTGGTGGTCCGCCGGGTCGGGCTCGGGAAGCAGCGAGGGGCTGAGCTTGCCGCTGGCCGAGCGGGGGAGCGCGTCCAGCACGGTGACGGTCGAGGGCACCGCGTACCCGGGCAGCCGGGCGGACAGGTGCTCGCGCAGCTCGTGGACGGTCGTCCCGGTGTCGTCGAGGGCGACGTAGGCGGCCAGCCGCAGATCGCCGGAGGGGACGCGGCGGGTCACCACCGCGGCGTCCGTCACCGCGCGGTGTTCGCGGAGCGCGGCCTCGACCTCCCCCAGTTCCACCCGGACGCCGCGCACCTTCACCTGGCGGTCCATCCGCTCCAGGTAGACGAAGGTGCCGTCCGGTCGCATCCGTCCGCGGTCGCCGGTCCGGTACACGCGCTCGCCGGGCCGGTAGGGGTGCGGGACGAAGGCGGCGGCCGTCTTGGCGGGGTCGCCCAGATAGCCGCGGGCCAGGCCGGTCCCGGCGATGCACAGCTCGCCGGGGACACCGGGCGGCAGGGGGGAGAGGCGGTGGTCGAGGACCAGCACCTCGTTGTTGTCCATGGGCCGGCCGAGGCTGACCGCGCCGGTGCCGCGGGTGTCCTGGGGGCCGCAGACGTGGAACGTGGAGTCGATGGACACCTCGGTGGCGCCCCAGGTGTTGTCCAGGCTGACCGTGTCGCCGAACGCGGCACGGAAGCGCTCCACGAGAACCGGGCGCAGCGCCTCGCCGCTGGACAGGACGCTGCGCAGGTTCCGGCGCAGCGCGGTGACGTCGTCGGGGCTGAGTTCTTCGAGGAAGAGGTCGAGGACGCTGGGCACGAACTGCACGTGGACGGCGCGGTGGCGGACGGCGGCGTCGACCAGTGCCCGCGGGTCGCGGTGCAGGCCGGGCGGCAGCAGCGCCACCGTGCCTCCGGTGATCAGCGGCCAGAGGATCTCGACGGCCGCGTCGTCGAACGGCAGGGTCGTCTTGTGCAGGACCGTCTCGCCCGGCCGCAGCCCGTGCCGGTGCTGCATCCACGCCATCCGGTTGACCCAGCCGCGGTGCGTGCAGGCCACGCCCTTGGGCCGGCCGGTGGAGCCGGACGTGTAGTAGACGGCGCACAGGTGGTCGGGGTGGACGGACACGGCGGGGGGTGCCGCCCGGTCGTCAGGGTCGACGGTGAGCGGGACGGCGCCCCCGGCGGTGACGGTGTCCGCGTGTTCCGGGACGGTGAGGCAGACCGGGGCACCGGCGTCGGTGAGCAGGGTGGCGACCCGGGAGGCGGGCGTGGCCGGCTCGATGGGCAGGTAGGCGCCGCCCGCCTTGAGAATGCCCAGGAGGCCGACGACCAGCGGGACGGAGCGGTCGATCAGCAGGCCCACGGGGATGTCGGGCCCGACCCCGTGGGCGATCAGCCGGCGGGCGACGGCGTTGGCGGCCGACTCCAGGGCCGCGTAGCTGGTCGTGGTGCCGTCGGCGTCGACCAGGGCGACCGCGTCGGGCCGGGCCGCGGCCGTGAGGGACACCAGTTCGTGCAGGGTGCGCCGGGGGGTGTCGACGGCCGGGCGCAGGGTCAGGGCGCGCAGGGCGTCCTGCTCCGGCCCCGAGAGCAGCGGGATGTCGTCGAGGAGGGTGTCGGGCCGCTCGGCGACGTGCCGCAGCAGCCGCTCCAGCCACTGTCCCAGGCGCTCCACGGTGTCGTCGTCGTACAGGTCGGTGTCCCAGTTCACGCCGCACCACAGCCCCGCGGCACCCTGCTCGAAGCTGACGCAGAGGTCGTACTTGGCGCCTTCGTACGGCATCGGGAGTTCGGTCACGGTCAGGTCCGGCAGCTGCGGGGTACGGCGGCGGCCGGTGCGGAAGTTGACCAGGATCTGGAACAGCGGGGTGCGGGAGGGATCGCGCTCGGCACCGCTCTCGCCCACGAGCCGGTCGAAGGGGACGTCGGCGTGATCGAACGCGTCGAGCGACACCTCCCTGAACCGCTCGACGAACTGACGGAACGTCAGCTCGGGGGAGGGTCGGCCCCGCAGGGGCAGCATGTTGATGAGGACGCCGAGCAGGCGCTCGGTGGCGGGGTCGTCGCGGCGCGCGTAGGTGGTGCCGGTGGTGACGTCCTGCCGGCCGGTGTAGCGGTACAGGACGCTCTGGACCGCGGCGGTCAGCAGCATCGCGGGGGTGGCTCCCGCGGAGCGGCCGAGCGCGACGAGCGGTTCGGCGACCTTCGGCGGCAGCACGAAGGCGGTACGCATCGCTCCCCGCCCGGCCCGTACGGCGGGGCGGGGCCGGTCGCCGGGCACCTCGAAGGGGGTGAGGTCGGCCAGCGCGGTGCGCCAGTGCTCCAGCCCGGCCGGTTCGGCTTCGTCGGCGAGGGCGTCGAGGCGGGCGGCGACGGTGCGGTAGGGCTCGGCGGGCGCCGGGACGGGGGACGGGTCCCCCGCGGTGAAGGCCGCGTAGTCGGCGGCCAGTTCGTCGTAGACGAGGGCGCAGGACCAGTCGTCGGCGGCGACGTGGTGGATCGTGAGGACGAGGGTGTGCTCACGCTCGCCGTGGCGGATCAGCAGGGCGCGCACGGGCGGTTCGGCGGCCAGGTCCATCGGGGTGGCCGCCTCCTTCGCGAGGGCCGCGTCGAGCGCCCCCGCGTCGGCCGCCGTCGTCTCCCGCAGCCGGAACGCGTCCGGCGGGCGGACCACTCCGACGGGCCGCGCGTCCCCCGCGACGACACCGGTGCGCAGTACCTCGTGGCGGGCCACCAGGGCTTCCAGCGACCGGCGCAGCGCGTCGCGGTCGAGGGCCCCGGCGAAGTGCAGCCGGAGCGGGATGAGGTAGTCGGACGAGCAGCTGCTCAACTGGTCGACGAACCAAGTTCGTTCCTGGTCGCGGCTGAGCGGCACCTGGACCCCGGTGGGGCCGGGGGTGGCAGACATGTGCGATCAGATCCTCTCGGGCAGGGCGGCCGGGGTGGCGGGTGCGGGGGCGGGGGTGGTGTCGAGCACGGCGAGGCTGCCGCGCCCCCAGGCCGGCTCGGGCAGGAGGCGCCGGTCCTCCTTTCCGTTGGCGTCCAGGGGCAGCGCGTCGAGCGCCACGTACTCGGCGGGCAGCATGTGGCGGGGCAGCCGGCCGGCGAGGAAGCGGTGCACGTCGGCGGCGGGCAGCGGACCCGCCGCACGCGGGACGACGTAGGCGACGACACGCTTGTCGCCGGGGGGCGCGACCCGTGCGGTGACCAGGCAGGCGCGCACCCCGGGCGCCTCGCAGAGCGCGGCCTCGATCTCACCGGGTTCGATCCGGAAACCGCGGATCTTGACCTGCTGGTCGGCGCGGCCCGCGAACTCCACGGTGCCGTCGGGGCGTTTGCGGGCGAGGTCGCCGCTGCGGTACGAGTACCGGCCGGTCGCGGGGTCGGTGACATAGCGTTCCGCGGTGAGTTCGGGCCGGTCGTGGTAGCCGCGGGAGACGGTCTCCCCCGAGATCCACAGTTCGCCGGTCTCACCGGGCGGGAGGGGACGGCCGCGTTCGTCCATGACGTGCAGGCTCGTACCGGGCAGCGCGGTACCCAGCGGCAGCGGGAACTCCACCTGGTCGGGGTCGGTGAGCAGCCGGCGGCAGACGGCCACCGTCGTCTCGGTGGGCCCGTAGATGTGCGCCACCGTCAGCCCGGGATTGGCGCTCAGCACGCGCCGCACCCGGGGCGGGGACACGACGTCCCCGCCCGTGACGACGGTGCGCAGGGGCGCGAACGCCTCCGGCACGTCGTCGGCGATCCGGTGGAAGAGACCCGCGGAGAGCCACAGGTCGGTCACCTTCTCGTCCACCAGGACCTCGGCGAGCTCCGCGGAGGTCAGCAGGTCGTCCGGCGGGAAGGCCAGACAGGCCCCGCGCAGCAGCACCCCCCAGATCTCCAGCACCGACGCGTCGAACGAGAAGGAACTGCTCTGCAGCATGGTGCGGCCGGGCCCGAGCGCGGCGAAGTCCTGCCGCAGCGCGAAGGCGGTGACATTGCGCTGCTCGACCAGGACCGCCTTGGGACGTCCGGTCGATCCCGAGGTGTACATCGCGTACGCCAGATCGGCGGACCCGGCCCGCACCGCGTCCAGGGCGTCGGCGGTGCCGTCGGTCGTGCGGTCGGCCGCGTCGTCGTCATCGGCGTCCTCGCCGAGCGGGGCCGGATCGAGGACCACGCAGTCCGCGAGGGCGCCCGGCAGGTCCTCGCCGGAGCTGCGGACCAGGACACGGATGCCGCTGTCCCGGCGCATGTGCGCCAGCCGCTCCTCGGGATACGTCAGATCCAGCGGTACGTAGGCGCAGCCCGCGCGCAGCACCGCCAGCGCCGCCACCACGAACTCGGGGCACGGGACGGCCGCCACCCCGACCAGTTCCTGGGGCCGGACGCCGAGCCGCAGCAGCCGGCGGGCGAGCCGGGTCGCCGCACGGTCCAGTTCGCCGTAGGTCAGCCGGGTGCCGGGCGCGCGCAGCGCCACGGCGTCCGGGGTGCGTACCGCCCACGTACGGAAGGCGGAATCGATCGTCACCATCGTGCGTCCTCCAGTCCGACCCCGAGGTCGTGCAGCAATTCGCGCAGGAAGTCCTCACCGGCGTCCGAGTTGGCCGTGACGACGAGCCCCAGACCGCGGTCCGGGTCGGCCCAGGTCAGGGAGCGGAAGCCGGGGACACCTCCGGTGTGTCCGAACCACCGGCGGCCGCCGTACGGTTTGCCCGCCGTGCCCAGTCCGCCCGGGGTGCCGGGATGGGTGCGGAGCATCTCGTCCGCCGCCTCGGCGCCCAGGAGGACCGAGGGGCCGCCGGTGACCGCCCGCTGGATCTCGACGGCGACCCGGGCCAGGTCCCGGGGCGTGGACCACAGCCCGCCCGCGGCCGACTCCGGGTACAGGTGCCAGCCCTCCGGGTGGGGGACGCCCGCCGCGTCGTGGTTGCGGGCGACCGTGGTGCCGGGCAACCGCGGGACGCGCGGCGCGAAGTCGCTGTCGCGCATCCCGAGCGGGTCCAGGACGAGCGAACGCATCAGGGGCGCGAAGTCCTGACCCGTGACGTCCTGGAGCACCTGCTGGACCACGGTGTAGTTGCTGCTCGCGTACAGGTACGGCGAGCCGGGCGGGCCCACGGGCCGCACCGGCGGGGTGAGTGCCGGGGGACGGCCGTCGAGCACCTGTGCCAGCGTGGGCATCGGCCGGTCCGCGCGGTAGCCGTCGTAGGACTGCGCGCCCAGGCCCGCGGTGTGGGTGAGCAGGTGGCGCAGGGTGACGCCGTCCCCGGGCAGCCGCCAGCCGGTGAGCAGGCGGTTTACGTCGGTGTCGAGGTCGAGACGTCCGTCCTGGACCAGGGACATCACGCCCAGCGCGGTGACGTGCTTGCTGATCGAACCGACCTGGAAGACGGTTCGCTCGTCCACCTCGACGGGGTCCTCGGCGCCGAGGGTGCCGAAGCCCCAGGCCCCGCGCAGGTCGCCGTCGGCGATCACCGCGATGCCCACGCCCGGGACCCGGTGCCGCAGCATCGGCAGCCTCGGCGCCGGAGTTCCGGCGAACAGCCGCCGTACGAACTGCTCGGCCGGCCGCCGCAGCGCCGCGGGCGGGGTGTCGCCCAGGTCGGTGAGATGCCGCAACTGCCGTTCGGCCAGGGAGCGTACGGTGCCGGCGTCGAAGTGGTCGGCCGCGTACCGCCACTCGATGTGCAGCTCGCCGCCGAGGACCGCCGCCTCGATCTCCACGAGGTGGGAGCGCCGCTGCGCGGGGTCGACGGGATCGCCGTACGTCCGGGGCAGCGGGCGCAGCAGGGCGTCCGGTGTCTCGACGGTGTCCCGGCGGCCGTGGTAGTTGAACGAGACCTGGGCCGGGGGCGCTCCGATGCCGCCCCCGCGCAGATACCGGGCGAGTCCGTGGCCGATGCCGCGTCCCGCGGGGGTACGGGTGTGCTCGGCGACCACGTCGATCCAGGCGTCCGTGCCGTCGGACTCGGGACGGGTGATCGTCAGGGGCTGCACGCTGGTGAACCAGCCGACGGTGCGGGTGAGGTCGACGTCGTCGAACAGCGGCTCACGGCCGTGCCGTTCGACGTCGATCACGCAGGTGTCACCGCCGGTGGCCTCGGTGAGCGTGCGGGCCAGGGCGGCCAGCATGAGGTGTTCCGGTTCGGCTCCGCGCAGCGCGGCGGCCTGGCGCAGCAGGGCCGCCGTGGGCGCGGCCGGCAGGACCACCTTCGTGACACGGGTGCGGCCCTCGGTGTTGTCGCCGCCCGGACCGTCCGCCGGCAGTGGTTCGACGGGTGGCCGCGGCAGCGCCCAGTAGGCGGCCTCGGCCTCGAACCCGGCGCTGCTCGCGTGCTCGTGGAGCCGCTCGGCCCAGTGCCGCACGGAGGTGGTCTTGGCGGGCAGTGCGCCTCCGCCGCACAGGGTGTTCAGGTCCTCGGTCAGGATGTCCCAGGACACGGTGTCGACGGCCACGTGGTGGACGACCAGCAGGAGTTGTCCCGACGGCCTGAGCAGGACGGCGCGCAGCAGGGGGCCGTGGGCCAGGTCGAGCCCGGCGTGCGCGGCCTCCACCGCGGCGTCGGTCTCCTGCGGGGAGTCCACGACCGTCAGCGGGTCGCCGTGGTCGCTGCCGTGCTCGCCGTGCTCGCCGTGGTCGTCCGGCGGTGCCAGGTACTGGTGCCAGTCGCCTCCCCGGCGCTGCCAGCGCAGCCGTAGCGCGTCATGGTGGTCGATCAGCGTGCGCAGCGCCGCCCGCAGGGTGTCGGGGTCGACTCCGGGACCGGTTTCGAGGAGCCGGCTCTGGTTGAAGCGGTCCAGCGGCCCGAGTCCGGCGTAGTGGTGCTGGATCGGCCCGAGGCGCACCTCCCCGGTGACGGGGCCCTGTTCGGCGTGCACGGCGGTGTCGCGGCCCAGGGCCGCCGCCTCGTCGCAGGCCGCGGCGAGCGCGGCGATCGTGGGGTGTTCGAAGACCATCTTCGGAGTGAGGGACAGGCCCGCCTCACGCGCCCTGGCGACGGTGTGGATCAGCAGGATGGAATCCCCGCCCAGCGCACGGAAGTTGTCGTGCACCCCGATCCGTTCCACCTTGAGGACCCGGCACCAGATCCGGGCGAGGGCCTCCTCCGTCGGCGTACCGGGAGCCGTGTGGGACCGCGCCGTCGCCTCCCGGGCGGCGGGGTCCGGGTCCGGCAGAGCGGCCCGGTCCACCTTGCCGTTGGCGTTGAGCGGTACGGCGTCCAGGGCGACGAGGAACCTCGGCACCATCACGTCGGGCAGTTCGGCGCGCAGCGCGGCCAGCGTACGGTCCGGGTCGTCGTCCCCGACGGTGTAGCCGACGAGACTCCGTGCGGCGCCCACGGTCCGTACGTCGGCGACCGCGTCCCGGACACCGGGTGCCCTGCGCAACGCGTCCTCGATCTCGCCGAGTTCGACGCGGACACCACCGAGCTTGACCTGGTGGTCGGCGCGGCCGGCGAACTCCAGGACGCCGTCGGCACGCCGGCGCCCCAGGTCGCCGGTGCGGTAGAGCCGGGAGCCCGGCGCTCCGAAGGGGTCGGGCACGAACCGCTCGGCGGTCAGCCGGGCCCGGCCGTGGTAGCCGCGGGCCAGCGTGGGGCCGCCGATGAAGAGTTCCCCGGTGACCCCGGTCGGCAGAGGTGCCATCGCCCCGTCGAGCACATGGACGGTGTTGTTGTCGATGGGCAGGCCGAGGGCGACCGCGCCCGTGTCGCCGACGGCGTCCTCGGCGGTGCACACCCGGCAGGTCGAGTCGATGGACACCTCGGTGGCGCCCCACGTGTTGTCGAGGCTGACCCGGTCCCCGAACACTTCGCGGAACCGGCGCAGCAGGGCGGGCCGTAGGGCCTCGCCGCTGGTGAGGACGGACCGCAGCCGGGGCATGGCCAGGGCCCGCGCCGGGGTGAGGACGTCGAGGAACACCTCCAGCACGCTGGGGACGAACTGCACATGCACCACGTCGTGCCGGGCGACGGCCTCGGCGATCGCGTGGGCGTCGCGGTGCGCGCCCGGCGGCAGCAGGACGACCTCGCCGCCGGTGATCAGCGGCCACAGGATCTCCACCGCCGCGTCGTCGAACGTGAGCGTGGTCTTGTGCAGGACCCCCTCACCGGGACGCAGACCGTGCCGGCGCTGCATCCACGCCATGCGGTTGACCCAGCCCGCGTGGTGCGAGGCCACCGCCTTGGGCGAACCGGTCGACCCCGAGGTGTAGTACAGCGAGCACAGGTCGGCGGGCAGCGCCTCCGGCCGGGGGCCGGGGCCGGGTTCGGCGGTCCAGGCCGCGGGGTCGTCCAGCGCGAGCACGCTCGCGTCGCTGTCTTCGGGAAGGGCCGCGCGCAGATGGCTCTGGGTGAGCACCACCCGGGCCCCGGCGTCGGCGAGGATGTACGCCTGGCGGCGGGCGGGGTGTTCGGGGTCGACGGGGACGAAGGCCGCCCCGGACTTCAGGATGCCGAGCACTCCCACGACGTGGTCGAGGGACCGTTCGGTGCACAGGGCCACCAGGTCGCCCGGCCGGACGCCCTCCAGGCGCAGGCGGTGGGCCACCCGGTCGGCCCGGGCGTCGAGTTCGGCGTACGTCCAGGTGTCGGAGCCGAGCCGGACGGCCACGGCGTCGGGCGTGGCCGCGGCCTGTTCCTCGACGAGGGAGTGCAGGGTGCGGTCGGCCGGGAAGGCGGTCGTCGTGTCGTTCCAGGCGCCGACGACCCGGGCGCGTTCCCCGGCCGACAGCATGGGCACGTCGGCGACGGTGGGACGGTCCTCGGCCAGGCCGGTCAGCAGCTGGACGAACTGGGCGAGCAGCCGGTCCGCGGTGACCTGGTCGTAGTGGGACTTCTCGCAGCCCAGTTCGAGGGTGAGCCCGGCGGCCCGCATGACCTCCAGGACCAGGGGATAGCCGGTGTCGCGGACCTCGCTCTCGGCGACCGGGACGACCCCCGGCGGCAGACCGCCGAAGCCGGTGTCGGTGAAGACGACCAGGCTGTCGAACAGCCGCCGTCCGGGCGCCACGTCGCTCGCCCGCTGGACGGCGGGCAGCGCGACGTGCGCCCGCCCGGCCACCTCGGTGATCCGGCGCTGCACCTCGCGCAGCAGCTCGGTGAGGGGTGCGCCGGGGTCCACCTCGACGCGCAGGGGCAGGGTGTTCATCAGCAGGCCGACCATGCGCTCGATGCCCGGGACATCGCCGAACCGGCCCGAGACGGTCGTGCCGAAGACGACGTCCCGTTCCCCGCTCGTCCGGCTCAGCAGCAGGGTCCAGGCGGTGTGGACGAGGGTGCCGACGGTGACGTGATGGCGGCGGCCGGCTCGTTCCAGGGCGTCGCACAGGTCGGCCGGAAGGGTCCGCCGGGCGCTCCACACGCCTTCGGCGGCGCCGGTGGGACGGCTGCCGGGCAGGGGCGTGGGGCGGGTGAACCCCGCCAGGTGGGAGCGCCAGTGGGCGTCCTCGCGCGCGGCGCCCTCGGGGGTGTCGTGCTCGGCGAGCTGGCGCAGGTGGTCCCGGTACGGGGGCGGGTCGGCGAGGACGGGCAGCCGGCCGGTCGCGCGCCGGCCGCGGTAGCTGTCGAACGCCTCGGTGAACAGGGCGTGCAGGCTCCACCCGTCGAAGACGACGTGGTGGGTCGTCCACACGAAGCGGTGCCGGTCCTCGGCCACGCGGATCAGCAGGAAGCGGGCCGGCGGGGCGGCGCCGAGGTCGAAGACGGTCCGGCCCTCCGCCTCGGTGAGCGCCGCGACCCGTTCCGTACGAACGTCCGGGGGGAGCGCGGACAGGTCGGTGTACCGGAAGCGGGGCGGCGCGGCACGCCGGACGGCCTGGACCGGGCGGGGCAGGTGCGCCCAGTGGAAGGTGGACCGCAGGATCGCGTGACGGTCGACCAGGTGGGTCCAGGCGTCCTCGAAGGCCGCCCGGTCGAAGTCGCCCTCGATGTCGACGGCGAAGGCGCGGACGTAGTCGCCGGTCTCCGCCAGCGTGTCGAGGAGCAGCCCGGTCTGCATGGGAGACAGGGGCAGGACGTCCTCGGTGTCGTCCCTGCCCACGGTGTCCAGGAACCCGTCCAGGGTGTCGCCGTCCAGTCCGGTGAACTGGAACGGCTCGCTCACCACGGGTTCCGCCGCGGGCGCCGCGGAACCGAGGCCCGCCAGCTCCGCCACCGTGGGGTGGGCGAAGATCTGCCGGGTGGTGACGGCGAGCCCGGCCTGCCGTGCGAGCGCGGAGACCATGACCGCCTTGAGGGAGTTGCCGCCCAGGGCGAAGAAGTCGTCGTCCGTCCCGATGTCCTCGG
The DNA here is from genome assembly GCF_042677425.1 of Streptomyces sp. NPDC127119. Taxonomy (NCBI): domain Bacteria; kingdom Bacillati; phylum Actinomycetota; class Actinomycetes; order Kitasatosporales; family Streptomycetaceae; genus Streptomyces; species Streptomyces sp. NPDC127119. The sequence continues at coordinate 225,493 of NZ_JBHXTO010000001.1, forward strand.
TGTGCAGGACACGGGCCCAGATGTCGGCGAGGCTCCGCTCGGCGGCAGTGCGGGGCGCGGTCCGCCCGGCGGTGCCCGTCGTCGGCTCCTCCGGGGCGGGCAGCGCCGCGCGGTCGACCTTGCCGGCCGGACTGAGCGGCATCGACTCCAGGACGACGAGCCGGGCCGGCACCATCGCGCGGGGCACCTTGCCGCGCAGATACGTCCGTACGTCGGCGGGGTCGGGCGCGTCGCCGACGAGATGGCCGACCAGGAACTCCTCGCCCGCCGTGTCCCGGTGGACGGTGACGGCGGCGAGCCGTACGTCCGGGTGGCCGGTCAACGCCTCCTCGATCTCCCCGAGTTCGATGCGGTGACCGCGGATCTTGACCTGGTGGTCGTCGCGGCCGAGGAAGCGGATCCGGCCGTCGGCGCGCCGCGCGGCGAGGTCGCCGGTGCGGTACAGCCGGGCGCCTGGACCGCCGAACGGGTCCGGCACGAACTGCCGCGCGGTCAGCGCGGGCCGCCCCAGATAGCCGCGGGCCACCCCCGCGCCGCCGAGGTACAGCTCGCCCGGCACCCCCAGGGGTACGGGCCGCATCGCCTCGTCGAGGACGTGGGCGGTGGTGTTGGGCAGGGGGAGGCCGATGGTCACCTCCTGCGCGCCCGGATCGACCTCGTCCCAGGTGGACCAGACGGTGGCCTCGGTCGGGCCGTAGACGTTGATCAGCCGGGGCAGGCCCGTACCCAGCTCGGCGGCCAGGGGCTCGGGCAGCGCCTCCCCGCCGACCAGGCCGACGGCGACACCGTCCGCCGCCCCGAACCCGGCGGCCAGCAGCAGCCGCCACCCGGACGGGGTGGCCTGGACATGGGTGACCCCGTGACGGCGGATCAGATCGCGCTGCGCTGCGGCGTCCCAGCGCCCCTCCTCGGGGACGACCACGAGCCGGCCGCCCGTGGTCAGCGGCACGAACATCTCCACGGTCGAGATGTCGAAGGACAGGGCGGTGAGCCCCAGCCACACCTGGGGGCCGGCCGGGCGCAGGACATGCGTCATGGCGGCGGTGAGATGGGCGAGCGCCGCGTGGGTGACCTCCACGCCCTTGGGGCGGCCGGTGGAACCGGAGGTGTACAGCACGTAGGCCACGTCGTCCGGCCGCGAGGGCTCGAAGCCGCCCGGCTCCTCCGGGGACCCGGGCTCCGGCCGCTCCCCGGCGCTGTCAGCGCCGCTGTCGTCGGCGCGGACCACACGCACCTCGGGCGGTACGGACGCCGGGAGCGGTTCGCCGCCCGCGAGCAGGACGCGTACCCCGGAGTCGGACAGCACGAAGGCGGTCCGGTCGTCGGGGTACTCCGGGTCCAGCGGCACGTAGGCGCCGCCGACCCGCCAGACCGCGAGCACCGCGGCCATCATGGTCGCCGAGCGGTCGAGACGCAGTCCCACCCGGTCCCCGCGACGCACCCCGGCGGCCCGCAGCCGCCGTGCCAGCCGCACGACCTCGTCGTCGAGCCGGGTGTACGACCACTCCTCGGCGGCCTCTGTGTCCTCTGCGGCCTCGGAGGCTTCGGCGTTTTCGGTGCCGCACACCACCGCCGTCGCGTGCGGGGTGCGTGTCGACTGCTCCCCGATCATCGCGGGCACGGTCGTGGCGGCGGGGAAGGCGTGCGCGGTGTCGTTCCAGTGGTGGACGACCCTCTCGCGGTCGGCGTCCGGCAGGATCGGCAGCTCGCCGACCCGGGCGTCGGGCCGCTCCACGAAGGCGGCGAGCAGACGGCCGAACGACGCCAGCAGGCGCTCGGCGTCACCGGAGTCGACACGGAGGTCGTCGTGGATGAGCTGGAGGACGGCCCCGGCCGGTGCGAAGCGCACGTTCAGCATCAGCGGATAGCCGCTGCTCTGGTGCACGGGACCCATGCGCAGGCGCAGACCGCCCAGGTCGGCGCGCTCGGCGACCGCCAGGTTCTGCATGACCAGGATGCTGTCGAACAGCCTTCGGTCGCCCGGCACCTCGGACCAGTCGTGGATGTCGACGAGCGCGGAGTGCTCGACGTCGCGCAGCCCGGCGAGCTGTCCGGCGAGGCGGCCCAGCCAGTCACCGAGCCGGTCGTCGTCCGCCCAGCGCACGCGTACCGGCAGGGTGTTGGACAGCAGCCCCACGACCTGCTCGACACGCGGCAGGTCGACGGAGCGCCCGGAGACGGTCAGCCCGAACAGCACGTCACGGCGCCGGCTCCAGCGGCCCAGCAGCAGCGCCCAGGCGCCCTGGAACACGGTGCCGGGCGTGCAGCCCCGCTCGCGGGCGAACCGGGTCAGACCCTCGGTCAGCTCCGCGTCCAGCGCGAGTTCGACGCTGCGGGCCGCTCCGGCGGGTTCGTCCTGCGGGACCTGCCGGACCACCGGGATCGGGGTGGGCTCGCCGAAACCGGCGAGGGAGTCGCGCCAGTAGCGTTCGACGGCGAGCGGGTCCTGTCCCGCCAGCCACTCCACGTAGGCGCGGTGGGGGACCGGTACGGGCAGGTCGCGCGGCGGGTGCCCCAGCCGGCGCAGGGCCGTGACGGTGGCGAAGACCTCGTTCAGGAGCGGGCCGACGCTCCAGCCGTCGGACAGGATGTGGTGGTTGTGCCACACCAGTTGATGGCTGTTCGGGCCGGTGCGGACGAGGTGGAACCGCTGGGGCGGGACGCGGAACAGGTCGAAGCCGCGCCCGCGTTCCTCGGCGAGCAGCGCTTCCAGGCGCCCGGGGAGGGCGTCCTCGGGGGTGTCCGTCCAGTCGAGGACGGTGAAGTCGGCCCGTACGGTGCGGTGGACGATCTGGAGCGGGTGGTCCAGGCCCTCCCAGCGGAAGGAGCAGCGCAGCGCGTCGTGCCGGTCCAGTACGTGCTGCCAGGCCGCGACGAGCGCGTCCTCGTCGAGGTCGCCCTCGATCTCCCAGCGGTACTGGTTGAAGTAGGAGTGGCCGCCCGGGTCGTGGAGGCTGTGGAAGAGCATGCCCGCCTGGAGCGGGGTGCAGGGGTAGATGTCCTGCACGTCCCCGGTGGGCAGCCCGGACAGGACGCGTTCCAGGCCGTCCCGGTCCAGGCCGGCCAGCGGGAAGTCGTCGGGGTCCACCCCGCCGGCCGCCGTACCGGTGTCCAACGGGACGGCCACGGCGGCGAGTTCGGCGAGTGTCTGATGGGCGAACACCTGGCGTGCGGTGAACGCGTAGCCCGCCTCCCGGGCCTTCGACACGAGGTACACGGCGGTGACGGAGTCGCCCCCGAGGGTGAAGAAGTTGTCCTGCGCGGCGACCGGCGGGATGTCGAGCAGCCGGCTCCAGATGTCGGCGAGGACCCGCTGGACCCCGTCGGCGGGCGGTGTGCGCTCGGCGGGAGCCGCGCTCCGCGGGGCCGGCAGCCGGCGGCGGTCCACCTTGCCGTTCGGCGACAGCGGCAGGCTCTCCAGGAAGACGAGGACGGCGGGCACCATGGCGACGGGCAGGGCGGCCGTGAGGTGGCGGCGCAGCTCGTCCTCCGAGGCACCTCCGACGACATAGCCGACGAGCCGGGCCCCGGCGGGCAGCTGCTCCGCCACCACCACGGCGTGCGCCACGTCCGGGTGTCCCGTCAACCGGGCCTCGATCTCGCCGAGTTCGATGCGGTGGCCGCGGATCTTGACCTGGTGGTCGTCGCGGCCGAAGAAGCGGATACGGCCGTCCGGGCGCCGGGCCCCCACATCGCCCGAGCGGTACAGGCGCGCCCCGGGCGGTCCGAACGGGTCGGGCACGAAGACGCCCGCGGTCAGCCCCGGGCGCGCGTGGTAGCCCCGCCCGACCCCGGGCCCTCCGATGTACAGCTCGCCCGGTACACCGACCGGCACGGGGCGCAGGGCCGCGTCGAGCACGTACACGGTGACGTTGTCGACGGCCGTGCCGACGGTGATCTCCGCGGCCGGATCGGTGACGTCGTCGTACGTGGCCCACACCGTGGACTCGGTGGGCCCGTAGCAGTTGAACAGGCGTCCGGCCCTGCGGCGCAGCTCCGCCGCCAGCGTGGGCGGCAGCGTCTCGCCGCCGGTCAGGGCGACCGCCAGGTGCGGCAGGCGGTCCGCCGCGGCGAGCAGGACCCGCCAGCCCGACGGGGTCGCCTGCACATGGGTGACCTGGTGCCGCCGGGCGGTCTCGACGGCGGTGCCGCCGTCGTGCGCGGCGCCCTCGGGGGCCAGGACCACCCGGCCGCCGGTGGTCAGCGGCAGGAACATCTCGACCAGCGCGATGTCGAACCCGATGCCGGTCAGGCCGAGCCACACGTCGTCCGGGCCGGCGCCCAGCCGTTCCCCGGTGCCGCTCAGGAAGTTGACGAGCCCGGTGTGCTCGATCGCCACCGCCTTGGGGCGGCCGGTGGAGCCCGAGGTGTACAGCAGATAGGCGAGGTCGGCGGGGAGCGGCGCGGGCCCGGGCCGGGCCGGCTCCGTGGACGCGATGCGGTCCGCCGTGCGGTCCGCGGGGTCGGCGTGGAACACCGGCACCCGGCCGAGCCGCTCGTGCCGACCCCGCTCCGCGACGACGAGCGCGACGTCCGCGTCCTCCAGCATGGTGCGCAGACGCTCGTCGGGATGGTCCAGGGGCAGCGGGAGGAAGGCGCAGCGGGCCTTCCACACCGCGAGCAGGGTGGCCACCAGCTGCTCGGAGCGGGGCAGATGGACCCCGACCAGTGCACCGGGCCCGGGGACGGCCGTGCGCAGCCGCGCGGCCATGCGGTCCGACCACGCGTCGAGCTCGCGGTAGGTGAGGGACGCGGTGTCCGAGGTGACGGCCGTGGCGTCGGGCGAGGCGGCGACGGCGGCGGCGAACAGGTCGAGCACGGTGCCGTCGGGCGGTGTGGCGCCGGTGCTCTGGAAGCCGTCGACGACCTGGGCGCGTTCGGCCGCGGACAGCAGTTCCACCTCGCCGACGGTGGTGTCGGGAGCGGCGACCGCGCGGGTCAGCACCTCGACCAGCGAGTCGAGCATCCGCTCCACCGTCGCGGGCTCGAACAGGGTGCTCTCTCCCACCAGGTCGAGCCGGACGCCCTCGTCCAGGTTCGCGGCGACCAGCGACAGGTCCACCTTCGCGGACGCCAGGCCGATCCGTTCGCGCTCGACGGTGACGCCGGGCAGCTCCCACACGTGCTCGCGTGACTCGATGCACTGGTACATGACCTGGGACAGGGGGTTGCGGGACGCGTCCCGGGCCTGCCCGGAATCCGCCACCAGCTGCTCGAAGGTGACGTCCTGGTGCTCAAGGGCCCCGAGCACCACGGTGTTCATCCGGCGCACCAGTGTGGTGAAGCCCGGGTCGTCGGTGACGTCCACCGTCAGCGGCAGGGTGTTCGCCAGCATGCCCACGAGCGGTTCGGTGTCGGCGGCGACCCGTCCGGAGACCGGTGTCAGCACGGAGAAGCGGTCCTGTCCTCCGCTCCAGCGGTGCAGATAGCCGGCGAACACCGTCAGCAGGGCGGTGAAGAGGGTGACGTTGTGCCGCCTGGCGAAGTCGCGCAGCGCGGAACTCACCTCGGGTGACAGCAGCCGGCGGGCGCCGTGCCCCCAGAAGGACGGGGTGGGCGGACGTATGTGGTCGGTGGGCAGTTCGAGGACCGGGGGCACTCCGTCCAGGACCGAGCGCCAGTACGCGAGTTGGCGTACCAGCAGGTCACCGGAGAGCCGCTCCGACTGCCAGGCCGAGTAGTCCGTGTACGAGGCGGGAAGCTCGGGCAGTGTCCTCGCCAGGTCCTGGCGGCCGGCTCCGCGCGTGCACGCCGCGTACAGGGCGCCGAACTCGCGGGCCAGCACACCGCACGACCACTCGTCGGCGACGCAGTGGTGCAGGTTCAGTACGAGGACGTGGGTGGTGTCGTCGCAGACCGCCAGCACGGCCCGGAAGACGGGGCCGCGCTCCAGGTCGAAGGGGAGAGCGATCTCCTCCTCGGCGAGCCGCACCGCCGCGGCCGCCCGGGCGGCCGGCGGCAGGTGCGTCAGGTCGACGGTCCGCAGCGGGGCGGGCCCGGGAGGCAGCGGGATCTGGCGGGGCGGGCTGTCGTCCCGGAACGTCATGCGCAGGGTCTCGTGCCGTTCCACCAGGGCGTCCAGCGCGCGGCGGACCGCGTCGCGGTCCAGCGTCCCGGTCAGCCGCAGTACGCGGTGGACGCTGAACGTGGAGTTGTCCGACAGGAGTCGGTCCGCGACCCACAGGTTGTGCTGGACGGGCGCCAGCGGGGCGCTCCCGGCGCCGGGGCGGCGCGGCACGGAACTCACGGCACCCGGGGGCGCCTTCGCGGTGTCCGACCGCCCACGCAGCCGCTGTGCCAGCAACTCCCGCTTCGCGGAGGTCAGTTCCCTGTCCTCCGCGACCGACTCTCCCGCTCCGGCTGCTTCTTCGGTCCGCGTCGTCATGACGGTCGTCTCACCGGGCCTGACGGAGGCTGAGCGGCCGCATGTCGGTCCACACCCGCTCGACATGGGCGAGGCAGTCCTCCTTGGAGCCGGAGGTGCCCTCGTCGAACCAGCCGGCGGGCAGTTCCCGTCCCGTCGGCCAGACCGAGTACTGCTCCTCGCCGTTCACCACCACGCGGTACGTCTGCGCCACCATGCCTTCACCTCTCGAAAAGTCGTTACGGACGTGCGATCGGTACGGCCGGCCCTCACCGCGGGCCGGCCCGGAGCGGCCGGCTCCGAAGCGGCCGGCCCCCGGAGCGGGTCAGGCGGCCGTGCGCCGCAGCGCCACGAGGGCGAGCGACTCGGGGGTCCGGGACCTGAACAGGTCGCGGACGGTGATCCGGACGCCCAGTCGCGCGCTGATGAGGGACACCGCCCGGGCGGCCGTCAGCGAGTCGCCGCCGATGTCCAGGAATCCGCTGCTCGTGTCGGGCACCTCCTGTGCGCCCAGCACCTCTCCGAAGACCGTGGCGATCCGTACGGCGATCGCCCGGGCCTCCTCGGTCGCGCTGTCCACCGTCATATTCCGTTCCCTTCGGGCTCGAAGACTTCTGACTTCTGCAGCGGGGGGCGAATTCGCGATTGTTCGCATACGCCCCCGGTGCCTCATCACTGTGACTCCGGCGGGTAATTCGTCTCCAGTCCCCCGGCCCCTCAGCAAACTGCGCGACATGAAAGTGAGCGGGTCACATTTCACGCCCATGCGAGCAGAACCGGCCACGGAGACAGGGGCCGGAGAGGGAATCAGTATTCTGTTCCGCCGCTGTTCACCCGGCGGCCCGGAGCGGCCGGAGTCCAGGGGGACGGTGGCTTCTTGGCAGCTCAGAGGTGGTCTCGGCCCCATATCCTCGCGGTGTCCCGAGAATGCGTGTCTGGCGAAGGCCGCTTTCCCATGGAATACTCTGCGACCGCCGTCGAAGATATTTTCGCGCGCGCTCATGGCATCCGTACGGGGGCCGATTTACGCGGCCTCCGCCGATGCCGATCGTTCGTCCGGCCGCCGTGCCCCGCGAACTGCCCGCCTGCGCTGTACGAGCATCCATCCGCGTGTTTTCCGGGGCGGCGTCACCACATTCTTCTCCGCCGACGTCCACGCGTGGTTCCAGACCAGAAGGCACTGAACCCGAAAGGCGACAGCCATGTTCCGTACCATGCTCAAGTCCAAGATCCACCGAGCCACGATCACTCAGTGCGACCTGAACTACGTCGGTTCCCTCACCCTCGACGCCGACCTGATGGACGCGGCCGATCTGCTCCCCGGCGAGCTGATCCACCTCGTGGACATCAACAACGGCAGCCGGCTGGAGACCTATGTGATCGAGGGGCCCCGGGGCAGCGGGATCATCGGCGTCAACGGCGCCGCGGCCCGCCTCGTCCAGAACGGCGACCTCGTGATCATCATCGCCTACGCGGCGGTGGCGGACGGGGACGCCTCGAAGGTGGAGCCCCACGTGGTCTTCGTGGACGAGCACAACGGGATCGTGCAGTTGGGCGACGCCCTGGGTGCGGCGCCCGACGGCCACGGGCTGATCGCCGGGGACACGGTGAAGACCGGCTGACACATCGCGGGCCGGCGCTTCACGAGAAGACCTCGCGAGCGCCGGCCACCGGCCCCGCCGTACCCCCGCCCGACCATGCCGGCCCTGTCCAGGGCCGGCTTTCGCGTGTAGGGGGTCCCGGCGGGGCCCGATCCCACCGGAACCGGCCACGAGCGACGCCCGCGCGGCCGTGGACGGGCCGTGACCGGCTCCCGGAACCGGACCGCATCCGGCCCGCAGCGGGCCCGCATCCCGCCGACGGCGTCCGTATTGCCATCGATTGCGGCCCCGTGGGTTTTTCGTTCACCCCCCGCTTTGGTGCCGGAGAACTTGGTGAATGGTTCCGTCGGTGGATTGTGGGACGGGCGCACACCATCCTGGAAGAGCGGAAGGGGAAACGGCCGGACAGCACCGGACGGGACCTTCCAAACATTCCTCACTCTGAATTCTGGGAGAAATCATGAAGTCTGTCCGTGTGTTCGTGGCCACTGTTCTCTGCGCGATGATGGTCGGCGCCGTCGCCGGCACCGCCGCCGCCGAAACGGGCAGCGCCGACTACCGGACGACGTCCTCCGTCGCGCCCGGCGACGACAGCGGCTGGGGTCGCATAGCCGGATGACCTGCAGGTATACACGGGGAAGTCGACCCGTGGCGAGTTCCGGAGTCTGTGATCCAGCAGGTCCCGGAACGCAGGAATCAGACAGAGAAAGGGCGCCCGACTCCGTGAGCAATAAAATACGGGATGCTGTCCGGAAAATTGGTGACCGGGAAAGAGAAGCACTCGGACATGTGGCGCGCGGGGACACCTACGGGGAGATCCCCCGGCGCTTGAATGTCAGTCCGCATGCCGTCGGAAAAACCACGGCGACCGGAATCTCGTTACGCGAACGCGCCGCGGGTGGCCCGCGTCAGCGGTCGGTGCCCGCACCGACGGAGGGAGCCCGGGAAACAGCTCCCTTCGCCGAGCTCCTGAAGCGGCACCGGGGCCGGTCCGGGCTGACGCAGCAACAGCTGGCGGACTTCGCCACGCTGAGCGTCCGGGCGATCCGGGACCTGGAGAGCGGACGGGTGCGACGGCCCCGGCGGGAGAGCGTGGGGCTGCTCGCCGACGCGTTGCGGTTGGGCGACACGGAGCGTCTGCAACTGCACGCCGCCGGAGGAAGCCCGGCGGACCTGCGGGTCTCCCTGTTCGAACTGCCCGCGCCGCCCGCCCTGCCCGAGCCACCGGCTCCGCCCGGCGCGCTGGTGGGACGGGAAGCCGAACTGCAGGTTCTGCTCGATCAGGTGACCGTCCACGGTCACCGTCTGGTGAGCGTCGTCGGCATCGGGGGCATCGGTAAAACGCATCTGGTGCTCGAGGCGGCCCAGTCACTGCGCGCCAGGGGCTGGCGGGTCGGGTGGCACGCCCCGGCCGGAGATCCCCTGTGCTGCGGCGCGATCCCCGCGGCCGGCCTCGGCCCCAACTCCAACTCCAACCCCAACTCCAACCCCAACTCCGGCTCCGGCGAACGGTCGCCGGGTGCCACCGGCTCGACCGACGACCTCGTCGAGGCGATCGGCGAGCGGTACGACCTGCTGCTGATCGACGGCGACGACGCCCCTAGCCCCGGCCGGGTCGACATCGGCGAACTGCTTCGGCGCCGGCCGGGACTGCGCGTCGTGGTGACCGGCCTGACGCCACGACATCTGCCGGGCGAACGCGTCCTGCCGCTCACCGCGATGGCCGTGCCGGAGGAGACGCGGGACCACGACCACGCCCGGTTGAGCGAGGTCGCGTCCGTGGCCCTGTTCCTGTCCCACATGCGCCGTTCACGGCCGGGGTTCCGGCTCCGGCAGGACAACGCGCACACCGTGGCGGGGCTGTGCCGCTGGCTCGACGGCGTACCCAGGGCACTCGAGTACGCGGCGGGCTGGTGCCTGGTGTACCCGCCCGAACTCCTGCTGGCCAGGGCTGGCCGTGACTCCTCCCTCCTCTCCTCCCCGGCGGGCTGCGGCTGCCAGGACCTGCTGCGTTCTGTCGCCCGCAGCGTCGACATCGTGGCCGAGCGCCACCGCCGGGTGCTGGCCGAGGTGGCGGACCGTCCCCACTGGACGGTCGCGGACCTCGGCCACCTCGTGCCGGATCCGGCCGCCGCCCTGCACGCGCTGCTGGTCCACGGCCTGGTACGGCCGGCGGGCGCCCGACTGCCGGAGCACTTCACGGCGCTGCAGCTGGTGCGGCTCCTGCACGGACGGGACCGCGTCCCGACGGGCGTGGCCCGGGCCGGCTGAGACTGCCGCTGCTTCTGCCTACCGGGGCCCGCGGCGGCCCCTACGTTTACCCGTGTCTTGGCGGTCGATGAAAGGGACTGGAAATGGTCACCTGCCCGGAATGTGAGAACGCGGTGGTTCCCGCCGGAACACCGGTGATTGGCGAGATAGTGGAATGCGGTGAATGCGCCAGCGAACTGGAGATCCTCACGCTGGACCCGATACGGGCCGCCCTCGCGCCGGAGATCGAAGAGGACTGGGGCGAGTGAGCCGCGCCGAGCCGTTCGCGGTCCTCGCGTCCCGGGTACGGGCCAGCGAGAAGAGAATCCTCGAAGCCCTCTCCCGCAGAGGGATCTCCCATCGGCACATCGACAGCCGTGAGTGGTGGCACCGACTCGGTGACCGCTTCCCCCATCCGATCGTGCTGAACAGGGAGATCGGGCTCGCCAGGGCGACGTACGCGGCCGACGCGCTGGAGGCGGCGGGTGCGACGGTGGTCAACTCCGCACGGGCGACAGCGCTGTGCGGCGACAAGTGGCGCACGTCCGCGGCACTCGTCGAAGCCGGACTCCCGACCCCGCGCACGGCCCTCGGGCTGACCCCGGAAGCCGCGCTGACGGCGCTGGAGAGCCTCGGCTATCCGGCCGTGGTGAAGCCGCTGCAGGGCTCGTGGGGCCGGCTGGTCTCCGCGTTGCCCGACCGGCAGACCGCGGAGACCGTGCTGGAGTACGTCGCCGCCCTGCCCTCACCGCAGGCGCGGATCGTCTACCTGCAGGAATGGATAGCCAAACCGGGCCGGGACATCCGGGTGATCGTGGTGGGCGGCGAGGCGCTGGCCGCGACCTACCGGCGCAGTGAGCACTGGCGGACCAACGTGGCGCGGGGCGCCGTGAGCGAACTGTGCCCCCTCACACCGGACATCGCGAAACTCGCGGTCATGGCCGCGCAGGCCGTGGAGGCCGAGATCGCCGGTGTCGACCTGATCGAGGACGGGACGGGAGAGATCCTGGTCCTCGAGGTCAACCACGGCGTCGAGTTCTCCGGTCTCCAACAGGCTCTCGGCGACACGGTCTCCGTCGCCGACCGGATCGTCGACCACCTCCTGGAGAAGTCACGCTCATGCTCCGAGTAGCGATCGTCGGGGCGTCCGGCTACATCGGCGGCGAACTGCTGCGGCTGCTGCACGGTCATCCACGGGTCACCGTCGTGGCCGCCACCTCCGACCGCCTGGCCGGACGCCGCGTCGACGGCCCCCACCCCAACCTGCGCGGCCACACGGAGCTGTGCTTCGTCGGCCACGACACCTTGCCCACCATCGATTTCGACGTACTCCTCCTGGCCGCTCCGCACCGGGAAACCATGGGAAGGATGGCCGAATTCCTGAAACTGGCCGGGACGGTCATCGATCTGTCCGGCGATTTCCGCCTGCGGGACCCCGACATCTACGCGTCCTATTACGGGGTCGCGCACAGCGCGCCGGAGCTGATTCCCGAATTCACCACCGGGCTGCCCGAATGGCATCGCGCCGAACTCGCCACGAGCGACCGGATATCCGTTCCCGGTTGCATGGCCACCGCCGGCATGCTCGCGGTCCGGCCGCTGGCCCGGGCGGGGCTGATCGAGGGCACGGTCCGGGTGGACGCCAGAACCGGTTCCAGCGGCTCGGGCGTCTCCGCCGGAGCCGCCGGCGCCCATGCCGAACGCAGCGGCGCCCTCCGCGTGTTCGCCCCCTCCGGGCACCGGCACGAGGCGGAGATCGCCCAGGCCACGGGACACCCCGTGCGGATGACCGCCACCGGCGTCGAGGCGGTCCGCGGCGTGCAGGTGCTGTGCCACGTGAAGCTGGCGTCCGGCGCGTCGGAGAGGGACGTCAGGTCCGCGTTCCGCGCGGCGTACGGGAACGAGCCGTTCGTCCGGGTCATCGCCCAGCGGCAGGGCCTGTACCGGCTCCCGGAGCCGAAGATCCTGACCGGATCCAACTTCTGCGACGTCGGGTTCGCGGTGTCCGCGGACGACGGCACCGCGGTCCTGATCGGAGCCCTGGACAACCTCGTCAAGGGCGGCGCGGGCGGCGCGGTGCAAAGCCTGAACGTCCGCTTCGGCTGGCCGGAGCGGACAGGCCTGGAATTCACCGGACTGCATCCGAACTGACGTGAGGCTGATGAAGCGAATGCACGACATTCTCGTGGTCAAATGCGGCGGCAACGCCGCCGTGCGGTCGGAGGCGATCTGCGCGGACGTCGCCGCCGTGCACCGCGGCGGCAGGCCGGTGATCCTGGCCCACGGCGGCTCGGCGGACATCGACCGGCTCGCCGAACGCCTCGACGTACCCTCGCGCCGGCTCGTCGCCCCGGACGGGGTGTCGACCCGGTACACCGACGAGTCGACGCTCGAAGTGGTGCAGCTGGCGCTGGCCGGCTCCGTCAAACCCCGGCTGCTGGCCGCCCTGCGCGCGTCCGGAGCGGACGCGGTCGGGCTGACCGGCCTGGACGCCGGACTTCTCCTGGCCGCCCGCAAGCCGGCGCACCGCGCACTCGTCGACGGACGCCGGGTCATGGTCAGGGACGACCACTGCGGACGGATCGTCGCGGTCAACGACGACCTGCTGTCCACGCTGCTCACCGCGGGGCTGCTGCCCGTGGTGTCGCCGCCCGCCGTGGCCGAGGACGGACGGGTGGTCAACGTGGACGCGGACCGCGTCGCCGCGGCCGTCGCGGGCGCCGTCCGGGCGAGCACCCTCGTGCTGCTCACCGGGGCGAGGGGGGTGCTGGCCGACCGGTACGACGAGGGGTCGGTGCTCCCCGTCTGCCGGGTCCCCCGCCGGGGGGCGCCTCCGGTGGTCACCGGCGGCATGGGGGTCAAGCTGATCGCGGCCCGGGACGCACTGCTGTCCGGTGTGCGGCGCGTCCTGATCGCGGACGGCCGCAGGCCGCGTCCCGTCCAGGAGGCCCTGGCGGGCGCGTGCACCGAAGTGCTCCTGGAGGAAGAGTGACAAGGTTCTCCGACCCGGCAGCGGTGGAACTGCTGCAGGGCATGCTGAAGATCCCCTCACCGTCCTTCGAGGAGTCGGAGCTGGCCGCCCACGTCGTGGACGCCATGCGCGGAGCCGGTCTCACCGCGCGGATCGACGCGGCGGGCAACGCCGTCGGAGAGATCCGGCGCGGCCCGGGGCCGACGGTGATGCTGCTCGGGCACCTGGACACCGTGCCCGGGGACATCCCGGTGCGGGTGGACGGCGACCGCCTGTACGGCAGGGGCGCCGTCGACGCCAAGGGGCCGCTCGCCACGATGATCTGCGCCGCCGCCGGCAGTACCGGCTTCCGCGGCCGGATCGTCGTCGTGGGCGCGGTGGAGGAGGAGACCACGATGTCCCGGGGCGCGGTGGAGATCCGCCGTACGCACGAGCCGCCGGACGCGCTGGTCATCGGCGAGCCCAGCGGCTGCGACACGGTCGTCCTCGGGTACAAGGGAAAGCTCGACCTGCGCTACCACGTACGGTGCGAGGCGACCCATCCCAGCAACGTCGTGCCCAAGGCGTCCGAACTCGCCGCGCGGGCCTGGACGGAGCTGCTGGACCTGCTCGGCCCCGGCGCGAGCCACGCCCGGTTCGACAGCCCCGGCCCGACCCTGACGTCGATCGAGGGTGGACTGACGTCCGCCACCGCGGAGTTCAGCATCCGGATTCCGCCGGGCTTCGACGCCGAGGGCCTGGTGACCGCGCTGTCCGCACGGCTGGACCCGGACACGCTCCAGGTCGTCAACACGGTGCGTGCCTGCCGGGTCGGCCGCAACGACCCGGTGGTACGGGCGCTGTCGGTCGCGATCCGCGCACAGGGCGGCAGCCCGAGGGCCAAGGTGAAGACCGGCACCTCCGACATGAACACCCTGGCGGAGCGGTGGACCGTACCGATGGCCACCTACGGGCCGGGGGACAGCGGCCTGGACCACTCCGACCGGGAACACATCGAACTGTCCGAGTACCTGTTCGGCATCGGGGTGCTGACCCGTGCGCTGGCCGAACTGGACGAACACCTCCCCGGAGAGCACCGATGAGCGACGACCACGCGCGCACGGCACGGGAACTCGTCGTGCGGATGTGCGCCAACCCGGAGGGCGGCCACCTCGGCGGATCGATGTCCATGGTCGAGATCCTGGTGACGCTCTACCGCGACGTGCTGAGGATCGACCCGGAGCGGCCCCAGGCCCCCGACCGGGACATCCTGCTGCTGAGCAAGGGACACGGCGCGATCGGACTGTACGCCGTCCTGGCGGAGCGGGGCTTCTTCCCCGAGGAACTGCTGGCGAGCTACGGCACCGCGGACAGCATGTTCACCGCGCACCCCAATCCGGCCGTCCCCGGGGTCGAGATGCCGACCGGGTCACTCGGCCACGGACTGCCGCTCGGCGTCGGCTTCGCGCTCGCCGCACGCTTGGACGGGAGCGACCGGCGCTGCTTCGTCGTGCTCGGCGACGGCGAACTGCAGGAGGGTTCCGTCTGGGAGGCCGCGATGGCGGCCGGCGCCCAGGGCCTGGACCGGCTGGTGGCGATCGTGGACCGCAACGGGCTCCAGATCAGCGGAGACACCGAGGAGACCATGGGCCTGGAGCCGCTCGGGGACCGCTGGCGCAGCTTCGGCTGGACGGTGCTCGACGTCGACGGGCACGAGCCGGACCAGCTGCGGGCGGCCCTGTCGCGCGTCCCGCACACCCCGGGCAGACCGACCGTGCTGCTGGCCCGCACGGTCAAGGGCAAAGGGCTGCCCTACATCGAGGGCCAGGCCCGCAGCCACTACGTCCGGCTCACCGAGCGCGGGCACCGGCGTGCCCGTGCCGCGGTGCTGCGCGGCGAACGACCCCGAACGGAGACGACATGACCGTCGTGACAGCCGAACCCACCGTGTCCACCGGACCCACCGGACCCCCCGTGTCCACGGAACCCACCGTGTCCGCCGAGGCCCGCGCGGCCCGGGAGGTGTACCGGGACGTCCTGGTCGAACTGCTCGGCCGGGACGAGCGTCATGTGTGCCTGGACAGCGACACCGGTCTGTTCTCCGGCACCGACTGGGGCGACGCCGCGCCGCGCTATCTCAACCTCGGTATCGCGGAACAGAACCTGATGGGTGTCGCGGCGGGACTCGCCAGGTCCGGCCGGATCCCCTTCGTCAACACCATGGCGACCTTCGCCGCCACCCGCGCGCTGGAAGCGGTGAAGCTCGACATCGCCTGGAACGACCTGCCGGTGCGGATCGCCGCCACCCACGGCGGACTCTCCGCCGGCCATCTCGGCTCCACCCACCACGCGCTGGAAGACCTCGGCATCATGCGGATGCTGCCGAACATGACGGTCCTGGTGCCCGCGGACGGCCCTGCCACCGAGACCCTGGTCCGGGCCGCCGCGGAGCTGCCGGGACCGGTGTACCTGCGCCTCGGACGCGGCGCGACGCCGAGTCTGGCGCCGGGGGCGGAGCCCGTACGGATCGGGGTCGCGCAGCGCCTGCGCCGGGGCACCGACGTGACGCTGATCGCCACCGGACCGCACCCCGTGCTCACCGCGGTCGAGACCGCCGGCGAACTGGCCCGCGCCGGGATCGACGCGGCCGTGCTCAACATGCACACGGTCAAACCGCTCGACCGGGAGGCGATCGTCGAGGCCGCCACCCGCACGCGCGGAATCGTCACCGTCGAGGAACACTGGGCGGCCGGGGGCCTCGGGTCCGCCGTGGCCGAGGTGGTGGCCGACCTCGGCGTCGCCTGCCCCGTACGGCGGGTGGCGGTCGCCGACCGGTTCGCCGCCGGCACCGGGGGACACCGGCATCTGCTGGCGCGCAACGGGATCTCCGGCGCGACGGTGACCGAACACGTACGACGCCTGCTGGCCTGAAACCCGGCGCCGAAGCGGCCCCGGCGGCCCGAACCGCCCCCGCACGCCACCGCACCCCATGATCCGGGACCAGGATCATGGGGTGCGGTGGCGTGCCGTCACCGGGTGCCGAACGCCCCGGCCCATTCCTTGTCGGCGATCTCCGAGGCGCGTTCCCAGTGCGGTGTGTAGTCCGTCGTCGCGGCGACGGCGGCCAGCGTCTCGCGGTGCTGCCAGACCTTCTCGAACGCGTCGGCGTACCGGTCGAGCAACGGGCCCGAGTCCGGGTGCAGATGCGCCTTCTGGATCGTGAAGGAGTCGTCCAGGACCCGCAGGGTGGCCGGGAAGTCCTCGGCCCGGTAGGGGCGGTCCACGACACCGGGCAACGCCCACGGGTAGGCACCGAACCCGCGCCGGCCGGTGAAGACCCGCTGCGCGGGCAGCGGTTGCAGCTGGTAGGGCACGGCGGGCACGCCCTCGGCACGCAGGGCCCGCTGGACGACCGCGCGCAGCGGGCCCGCGAACGCGTCGGCCAGTCCGAAGGCGGCGGGGTTCACCCGGATGCGCAGGATGTGCCAGGCATGGGTGCGGTCCTGCGGCACCTCCGGCACCAGGAAGCCGGGATACGCGGCCAGCCGCCCCAGCAGCCGGCTGACGTTCTCCTCGCGGACGGCCGTCTCGGCGGGGAGCCGCGCGAGACGGCTGCGGGTGAAGGCCGCCTGCACCGCGTTCGGTTTGCAGTTCCAGCCCAGCAGATGCGCCACGTAACTGCGCTCGCCGCCCGCCGGAATGAGCTCACCGAACTGCCGCAGCATGGTCGCCCTCGTCGCCACGTCCGCGTCGTCGGTCGTGATCAGGCCGCCCTCACCGCAGGTGGCGAGGTTCTTGCTGACGTTGAGGCTGAAGGCGTTCACCACGCCGAACGAGCCCACGGACCGGCCCCGGTACCGGGCGCCGTGCGCCTGCGCCGCGTCCTCGACCACGGTCACCCCGTGCCGGTCGGCGATCGCGGTGATCTCGTCCAGCTCGGCGGGCAGGCCGTGCAGATGGACCACGACGATCGCCTTGGTCCGGCCGGTGATCGCGGCCTCGACCGCCGCGGGGTCCAGGTTGAACGTGACGGGGTCGATGTCCACGAACACCGGGACGGCCATGAGGTGCAGCGGGGCGGTGGCGCTGCCGATGAAGCTCAGGGCGGGCACGATGACCTCGTCGCCGGGCTCCACACCCGCGGCGCTCAGCGCGACCGACAGCGCGGCCGTTCCGTTGCTCACCGCCACGCAGTGCTCCGTGCCGACGTACCGCGCCCACTCCCGTTCCAGGCCGGTGATCTCCTGCTCTCCCGACGAGGCGGTGGTGAACCGGCCGGACCGCAGGACCCGGTGGACCGCCTGCTCGTCCTGGTCGGTCACCATCGGCCAGGGCCTGATGCCGAGTTCTCTGGGTACGGCCCGGCCACCGCCGAACATCGCAAGGTCGACCGTCGGCTGGACCGCCTGCTGGATTGTCACCGCTGAGCCTCTTCTCGATGTGATTCCGTCCGTACGTCGCGCATGTCATCGTCCGTGCGCTCCGTCGCGTCCGGCGGCAATCCCACCGGCAATTCAGCCGCGTTCCTCCACGGCGCTCCTTCCAATTGCCGCTTTGACTGCCGCAGGCGCCGAGCGCCGCTCGCTAACTTCGTTCCTGATTCCAGACCGGACTCGGAATGAGGGAATACGTGACCAGCCCTTTCGATGAACCGAATTCGAGTGTGGCCGGGGAAACTCCGGTCACCCGGCACCAGCGCGTCCTGTGCCACCTGGTCGCCGATGTCCTCGGGGTGAGCGACGTCGGGGCCGACGACGGGTTCGTGGCGCTCGGCGGAGACAGCATCATCGCCATGCAACTCGTCAGCCGGGCACGGAAAGCCGGTCTGCGGATCACCGTCGGCGACGTGCTGACGCGGCGGGACATGGCGGCGCTGGCCCAGACGGCCACCACGCTGGACCGGGAGCGGGCGTCCGTCGTGGACAGCGGCGTGGGAGCGGTCGTCACCACTCCGATCATGCACTGGCTCCGGGAACGCGGCGGCCCGGTCGACACCTACAACCAGTTCGCGGTCCTGCGCACGCCGGCCGGGCTGACGCGGCCCCGCCTGATCGCGATGACACAGGCCCTGCTCGACCACCACGACATCCTGCGCCTGCGGCTGTCCGTGCCCGGCGACGGGGCGGACTGGGCGCTGGAGACCCTGCCGCCCGGCGCGGTCGACGCGGCCTCCGTCGTCCGGCGGGCCGACGTGGCGGGACACCCCGAACAGGACCTGGCCGCGCTGGTACGACAGGAGTCGGACGCGGCGCGCGACAGGCTCCGCCCCCGGGAGGGCAACGTCCTGCAGGCCGTGTGGTGCGACGCCGGACCGGATCGCCGGGGCCTGCTCGCCCTGGTCGTCCACCACCTGGCCGTCGACTCCATCTCCTGGCGCGTCCTGGCCGCCGACCTCGCGACGGCCTGGCAGGCCGTCGAGAAGGGTGCCGCGATCGCTCTCGATCCGGTGCCGGTCTCGTTCCGCCGCTGGTCCCACGTCCTCGCCGAGCAGGCGCACTCACGGACCGCCGTCGCCGAACTCCCCGGCTGGCTCGACCGGTTGCGTCCCGGCGCCGCCCGGTTCGGCGACCGGGCGAGGGTCCCGGGACAGGACCTCGAAAGCCGCGACCGGAGCTTCACCGAGTCCCTGCCGGCCGAGTTCACCGAGGCGTTGCTGACCACGGTCCCTTCGCTGTTCAACGCAGGCATCAACGACGTACTCCTCGCCGGTCTCGCGCTGGCACTGGGCGACTGGCACCGCGCACGCGGTACGGCCGGGGACGGCACCGCACTGCTGCACCTGGAGGGCCACGGCCGGGAGGACGCGCTCGCGGAGGTGGATCTCTCCCGGACCGTGGGCTGGTTCACCAGCCTGTTCCCGATCCGGCTCGACCTGGGCGAGACGGACCGGGCGGAGCCGCACGCCGCGGGACCTGCGGTGGGCGACGCGGTGAAGCGGATCAAGGAACAGGTGCGCGCGGTACCCGACAAGGGAGTCCGCTACAGCCTCCTGCGCCATCTGAACCCGGAGACGGGCGCGTTGCTGAAGGAGGCGGCCCAGCCGGAGTTCGTCTTCAACTACCTGGGCCGTTTCGAGGTCGCGGACGACGCCGACTGGTCGGTCGTACCGGAGTACGGGACCGGTCTGGACGACACGGGATCAGGGATGCCCATGGCCCACAGCATCGAGGTCAACGCGGCCACGGTGGACCGGGCCGACGGTCCGGAGCTGCGGGCCACCTGGGCCTGGGCCGACAGCGTCGTGTCCGAGGCGGACACCCGCGAGCTGGCGCAGGCGTGGTTCCGGAGCCTCCGGACCCTGGTCGCGCACGCCCGCGAACCCGGAGCGGGCGGACTCACCCCGTCCGACCTGACCCTGAGCTCGCTCAGCCAGCACGAACTCGAAGAGATCGAATCCGATCTGCGGGCTTTCTGAGGAAGTTGACACTGAAGATGAACCAGTCGGTAGTCGAGGACGTCCTTCCCCTGTCACCCCTTCAGGAAGGCCTTCTCTTTCACGCGCTGTTCGACCGGGAAAAACACAGTCCGTACCTCGCGCAATTCGCGGTGGATCTCGAAGGACCGGTGGATTCCGAGCTCCTGAAGGCCGCCGCGGACACCGTGATACGGCGCCACGCCACCCTGCGCTCCGGATTCCGGTACCGCAGGACAGGTGAACCGATACGGGTGGTCCGCCGCGAAGTCCCGCTGGACTGGCGGGAGATCGAGACCGGTCAGGAGGACGCGGCGGAACGGATCGCCGAACTGACCGAGCAGGACTGGGCCCGGGGCATCGACGTCGGCGGATCGTCGCTGATCAGGTTCACCCTCGTCCGGCACACCGCCCGCCACCACCGGCTGCTCGTCACCGCCCACCATCTCCTGCTGGACGGCTGGTCCTTCGCCCTGCTGTTCCAGGAACTCTTCGCGGTGTATTCGCAAGAGGGCGGCACCGCCGGCCTGCCGCCGGTGCGTCCGTACCGGGACCACCTGGCGTGGCTGGCGCGACAGGACCGGGCCGGCGCGGAGCGGCACTGGGCGGCGGCCCTGGAAGGGGTCGCCGAGCCCACCCTTGTCGCGTCCGCCGATTCCCGGAGCGGTCCGCCGCCCGAGGAGGTGGAGGTGCTGCTGCCGTCGGCGACGACGGCGCTGCTGACCGCGCACGCCCGGCGGAACGGCGTCCTGCTCAACACGGTGTGCCAAGCGGTCTGGGCCATCCTGGTCGGTTCGCTCACCGGACGCGACGACGTGGTGTTCGGCTCGACGGTCAGCGGCCGTCCGGCGGAGCTGACCGGCGCGGACTCGATGATCGGGATGCTCATCAACACGGTTCCGGTACGGGTACGGCTGGACCGGGCGGCTTCGGTGAGCGCGCTGTTCGAGCAGATCCAGGCGGGCCGCGCCGCGTCGCTCGACCACGATCACCTCGGCCTGACCGACATCCAGCGCCTGACCGGTCTCCCCACCGCGCTCTTCGACACCAACGTGGTCTTCGACAACTTCCCGATGCACGACTACAAGGTCGACTCGCCCGACGGCGACCTGCAGGTGGGCGTCACGTTCCGGGACAGCGCGCACTTCCCGCTGACCCTCGCCGTCGAACCGGGCGAGCGGCTCGCGCTGCGCCTGCACCACCGCCCGGACCTGTTCACCGCCGCGCAGGCGGCCGAGCTCGCCGACCGGCTGGTGCTGCTGCTCGAACAGGTGGCCGAGGACCCGGACCGGCCGCTCTCCGCGCTGACCCTGCTGTCGCCCGAGCAGCACGACCTGGTCGTACGGCAGTGGAACGACACCGCGGCCGAGCTGCCCGCGGTGACGCTCGCCGAGCTGTGGTCGGAGCAGGCCCGGCGCACGCCGGACGCACCGGCCCTGGTCGCGGCCGACGAGCGACTCAGCTACGCCGAACTGGCCGGACGAGTGGACCGGCTGGCGGCGCGACTCGCCCACCGGGGCGCGGGCCCCGACCGGATCGTGGCCGTGGCACTGCCCCGCTCGGTGGAACTGGTCGTCGCGATCCTCGCCGTCGTCCAAGCAGGCGCGGCCTACCTTCCGGTGGATCTGGACCACCCCGCCGGGCGGATCGCCGCGATGGTCGCGGACGCCGGGCCGATCCTCGTACTGACCGACGCGAAGAACGCCGCCGCCGTCCCCGGCCCCACACCGAAACTGCTGCTCGACGAGCCGATCGAACCGAACGCGCCGGTTTGCGCCCAACCCGTGCGACCGCTCCCCGCGCACCCCGCCTACGTCATCTTCACCTCCGGATCCACCGGACGCCCCAAGGGCGTCGTGATCCCGCACGCGGCCATCGTCAACCGGCTGCTGTGGATGCAGGACCGGTACCGGCTCACCGGCGCCGACCGGGTCCTGCAGAAGACCCCGGCCGGGTTCGACGTATCGGTGTGGGAGTTCTTCTGGCCGCTGATCTCCGGGGCGGCCCTGGTACTGGCGAAGCCCGGCGGACACCGCGACCCCGCCTATCTCGCCGAGCTGATCCGGCGCGAATCGGTGACCGTCACGCATTTCGTGCCCTCGATGCTGCAGGCGTTCCTCCGGGAGCCCGCCGCGGCCGGCTGCACGGGCCTGCGCCGGATCATCTGCAGCGGCGAGGCCCTGCCCGCGGAGACACAGCGCGAACTGTTCGCCACGCTCGGCTCCACCGAACTGCACAACCTCTACGGACCGACCGAGGTCGCCGTCGACGCGACCTACTGGCAGTGCCGCCGCGACGACGAGGGAAGTACGGTGCCGATCGGCCGGCCGCCGGCCAATGTGGCGGCGTACGTGCTGGACGGCGGGCTGCGGCCGGTGCCGCCGGGGGTGGTGGGCGAGCTGTACCTGGGCGGGATCCAGCTCGCCCGGGGATACGCAGGACGTCCCGCGCTGACCGCCGAACGGTTCGTGGCCTGCCCGTTCGCGGCCGGGGAGCGCATGTACCGGACCGGCGACCTGGCCCGCTGGACCGCCGGCGGAGAGCTGGAGTACGCCGGCCGCGCGGACGCCCAGGTGAAGATCCGGGGCTTCCGCGTGGAGCTCGGCGAGATCGAAGCGGTGCTGGCCGGCCACCCCGAGGTGGCGCAGGCCGCGGTCCTGCTCAGGGAGGACCGGCCGGGCGACCAGCGCCTGGTGGCGTACGTCGTGACCCGGTCCGCGGGCCTCACGGACCTCGCACTCCGCCGGTTCGTGGCGGACAGCGTCCCCGACTACATGGTCCCCGCCGCGGTGGTCCTGATCGAGGCCATGCCGACGACGATGAACGGAAAGCTCGACCGGGCCGCCCTGCCGGAGCCGGACCGGACCGCGCACGCCGTACGGGAGCCGCGCAGTCCGCGCGAGGAGATCCTGTGCGAACTCTTCGCGGAAGTGCTCGGAGTGCCCCGCGTGGGCATCGACGACCACTTCTTCGACCTGGGCGGGCACTCCCTGCTGGCCCTGCGGCTGCTCTCCCGGATCCGGTCGGTCCTGGGGGAGGGCTTCGAGATCCGCGACCTGTTCGCCGAACCCACGGTGGCCGGACTGGCCCGGCTCACCGGAGCCGCGCGCCCCGCCCTGACCGCCCGGACGGGGGCGGAGCCCGTGCCGCTGTCGTCCGCCCAGCGGCGGCTGTGGTTCCTGAACCGGATGGAACGCGACGAGGGAACGTACAACGTGCCCGTCGCGGTCCGGCTCACCGGAACGCTGGACCGGGACGCGCTGCAACAGGCGCTGGCCGACGTGGCGCTGCGGCACGAGAGCCTGCGCACGGTCTTCCCCGAGGAGGGCGGTGAGCCGTACCCGGTCGTGCTGGACTCCGTTCCCGCGATCGAGGTCGTCGAGGTGGCACCGCGGGACCTCGCCGGCGCCATGGCGGAGCGGGTCCGCCACCGGTTCGACCTCACCGCGCACGCGCCCCTCCGGACCACCCTGTTCCCGCTCGGCCAGGACGAGCACGTCCTGCTGCTGGTCGTCCAGCACATCGCGGCCGACGGCTGGTCCCTGCGCCCGCTGCTGCGGGATCTCGGCCTGGCGTACACCGCCCGCCGCGAGGGGAGTGCTCCCGACTGGGCGCCGCAGCCCGTGCGGTACGCCGACTACACGCTGTGGCAGCGGGAACTGCTCGGGGACGCCGAGGACCCGAACAGCCTGATGACCCGTCAGTTGAGCTACTGGCAAAAGCAGTTGGCCGAACTGCCCGCGGAACTCACGCTGCCGGTGGACCGGCCGCGCTCCGCGGTGGCCGCGCAGTCCGGCGGCACGGTGGCCGTCCACTGGGAACCGGAACTGCACCGCAGGCTGCTCGAACTCGCCAGGTCCGCCGGCTGCACGCTGTTCATGGTGCTCCAGGCGGGATTCGCGGCGCTGCTGACCCGAATGGGCGCGGGCACCGACATCCCCTTCGGCACCCCGGTGGCGGGCCGCACGGACAGCGCGCTCGACGACCTGGTCGGGTTCTTCGTCAACACCCTGGTGCTGCGCACCGACACCGCGGGCGACCCCGGGTTCACCGAACTGCTGCGCCGGGTCCGGGACACCGACCTGGAGGCGTTCGCCCACCAGGACGTCCCCTTCGAGCGGCTCGTCGAGGTCCTGCGGCCCGAGCGGTCGCTGTCCCGCAACCCCCTGTTCCAGGTCATGATCCAGGTGCAGCACGGCGGGACCACCACCGCGGACTTCGCCGGACTGGAGACCGGCCACGCCCCGGTGAGCTGGGACGTCGCGAAGTTCGACCTCAGTCTCGAACTGGTCGACGAGCGCGACGACCGGGGCGCACCGGCCGGCCTGACCGGCTACCTGGAGTACGCCGAGGAACTGTTCGACCGGACCACCGCCGAACAGCTCGTGGCCCGCCTGCGACGGCTGCTGGAACAGGTGCTCGCCGCCCCCGAACGGCCGATCGGCGCCGTCGACGTCCTCTCGGACGGTGAACGGCGACGCCTCCTCGCCGAGCGCCCCGTGCCCGTACCCGCGCCGCGGACCGTGTTCCTGCCCGACGCGTTCCGGGAGCAGGCCGCCCGCACCCCCGACGCGACGGCGCTGGTCTTCGAGGACACCGCGCTGACCTACGCCGAACTCGACGCACGTGCCACCCGGCTCGCCCGCCACCTCGTGAGCCGGGGCGCGGGCCCGGACCGGGTGGTGGCGGTGGCCCTGCCCAGGACCACGGACCTGGTGGTCGCCCTGCTGGCGGTACTGAAGTCGGGCGCCGCCTTCCTCTTCGTCGACCTGGCGTACCCGGCCCGGCGGATCGCCCACCTGCTGGCGGACTCCGCCGCCGCCCTGGTCGTCACCGACAGCGCGTCCGCCGGATCGCTGCCCGTCCACGAACCGGTGCTCGTCGACAGCCCCGCACTCGACGACGTGTCGCCGGAAGGACTCACGGTCGCGCCCGCCGCCGACCATCCCGCCTACGTCGTCTACACCTCGGGGTCGACCGGCGTGCCCAAGGGCGTGACGGTGACGCACGGCGGGCTGGCCAATCTGCTCGCCTTCTACCGCGAGGAGGTCATCGCCACCGCCGAGCGGACCCGCGCCCCGGGACGCTGCCGCATGGCGCTCACCGCGTCACTCTCCTTCGACACCTCGGTCGTCGCCCTGCTGTGGCAGGCCGTCGGCCACGAACTCCACCTGATCGGCGACGACACCCGCCGCGACCCCGCCGCCATGGCCCGCTACCTGGACCGGTGCGGCATCGACGCCCTCGACGTGATGCCCAGTTACGCCGAGGAGCTGATCCGGCAGGGGATGCTCGACCCGGACCGGACGCCGCCGGCGGTGCTGATGACCGGCGCGGAGACGGTGGGCGAGAAACTGTGGACACGGCTCCGGGAGACCGCGGGGATCACCGTCTACAACATCTACGGACAGACCGAGACCACCGTCGACTCCCTGTTCTGGACGTCGGACGACGGCGACCGGCCCCTGATCGGCCGGCCGATCCCCGGTGTGGACGTGTTCGTGCTCGACCAGGACCTGCGTCCCGTCCCGCCGAAGGTGATCGGCGAACTGTACGTCGCGGGAGCCCAGTTGGCGCGGGGCTATGTGAACCGCCCCGGCCTCACCGCCGAGCGGTTCGTCGCGAACCCGTTCAGGCCCGGACGGCGCATGTACCGCACGGGCGACCTGGTCCGGTGGACCGACGACGGCGCGCTGGAATTCCTCGGCCGGGCCGACGACCAGGTGAAGATCCGCGGGTTCCGCGTCGAACTCGGCGAGGTCGGGGCGGCACTGGCCCGCCACGAGGACGTCGCGCACGCGGTGGCGGTCCTGCGCGAGGACCGGCCCGGGGACGCACGGCTCGTCGGCTACGTGCTCGCCCGGGACACGGAACCCGACGTACGACGGCTGCGCGAGTTCGTACGGCAGAACCTGCCGGACCACATGGTGCCCGCCGCGATCGTGGTCATCGACGAACTGCCGCTGACCCCGAACGGAAAGGTCGACGTCGCCGCGCTGCCGCAACCGGTCTACCCCACCGGCACCCGGCGCGCACCGCGCACCCTCCGCGAGGAGCTACTGTGCGGGCTGTTCGCGGACGTGCTCGGCCGTGACGAGGTGGGCATCGACGACGGCTTCTTCGACCTCGGCGGCCACTCCCTGCTGGCCGTGCGGCTGAGCAGCAGGGCGCGCTCCGTGCTGGGCGTGGAACTGCCGGCCCGGCTGCTGTTCGCCACCCCGACCGTGGCCGGACTGGCGGACAGCCTCGACGAAGCGCTCCCCGGCAGGCCCGCGCTCCGGGCGGGACAGCGCCCGGACGTGCTGCCGCTGTCCTACGCCCAGCAGCGACTGTGGTTCCTCGACCAGTGGGAGGAGACGGGCACCAGCTACAACCTTCCTGTCGCTCTGCGCCTGCGGGGTCCGCTGGACCGGGACGCTCTCGAACAGGCCTGGTCCGACGTCACGGACCGGCACGAGAGTCTGCGGACGGTCTTCGTCGAACAGGACGACCGGCCCGCGCAGTCGGTGCTCGCGCCGGGAGCGGTCCGGCCGGTACTGGCGCACCGCGAGGTGACCGAGGCCGGGATCGGAGCGGCGATCCGCGCCGCGGCGGACCAGCGGTTCGAACCGGCCGCGCAACCTCCCCTGGCCGCCCACCTGTTCACGACAGGGCCGGAGGACCAGATCCTGCTGCTGGTGTTCCACCACATCATCTGCGACGGCTGGTCGCTCGGGCCGCTCCTGCGCGATCTCTCCACCGCCTACGCCGCCCGCACCCGCGGCGAGGCTCCGCGGTGGGACGAACTGCCCGTGCAGTACGCCGACCACGCGCTGTGGCAACGGGAGTTGCTGGGCGGTGAGGACGACCCCGACAGCCTGCTGTCCCGTCAACTGACCCACTGGCGCGACCGGCTGGCCGGTCTCCCGGTCGAACTGGCCCTGCCCACGGACCGGCCGCGGCCCGAGATCAGCGACTACGCGGGCGGATCGGCGGACATCGCGTGGGGCCCCGACCTCCACCGGAGCCTGCTCGCGCTCGCCAAGGAGCACAACTGCACGCTGTTCATGGTGCTCCAGGCCGCATGCGCCGCCCTGCTCGGCAGGCTGGGCGCGGGGGAGGACATCCCGATCGGCACCCCCGTGGCCGGCCGCACGGACGACGCCGTCGACGACGTCGTCGGGTTCTTCGTCAACACGGTGGTCCTGCGGACCGACCTCTCCGCGGACCCGAGTTTCGCGGAACTGCTCCGCCGCGTCCGGGCCACCGACCTCGCGGCCTACGAGCACCAGGACATCCCGTTCGAGCGGCTGGTGGAAGAGCTGAACCCACCGCGTTCGCCCGGCCGCCACCCGCTCTTCCAGGTCATGGTCCAGCTCCAGCACGCGAGCGACGGTCCGCGGTTCCCCGGTCTGCGGGTGTCCGACTGGCCCATCCCGTCGACCACCGCGAAGTTCGACCTGGTCGTCGACGTGGAGGAGCGGCTCGACGAGGACGGAGCACCGGCCGGACTGACCGGGGCCCTGATGTACTCGACCGCGCTGTTCGACGCCTCGACGGGCGAGCGGCTCGCCGACGGCCTGCGCCGGCTGCTCACCCAGGCCGCCGAGGACCCGCGACGGCCGGTCGCCGATTTCGACGTACCACCTGTCCAGGACCGGCAATCCGACGACCGGCGCTCCGACGACCGGCGGTCCGGTGACGTCTCCGCCGGCATCTCCGGTGACGTCACCGCACGCCCGGCTCCCTCGCGGGACGCGGCACCGGCCGCCACCGGGCCGCGTACGGCGACGGAGGAGGTGCTGGCCGGGCTGTTCGCGCAGGTGCTCAGCCTGGACTCGGTCGACGTCGACGACAACTTCTTCGCCCTGGGCGGGCACTCGCTGCTGGCGACCCAGCTGATCTCCCGGGTGCGCTCGACCCTGGGGCTGGAACTGCCGGTCCGCGAACTCTTCCGCGCCCCGACCGTCGCCGGGGTCGCCGTGTACCTCGCGACGGCCCGGCCCGCCCGGCCGGCGCTGCGGCCCGCCGCTGCCCGCTGACCGCGCGGGCGTTCACCGACAGACCTGGGAGACGGACCTCATGCTCACCATGTTCGGACTGGAACAGCTGGAAGAAGCGGTGTACCGGGAGATGCGCGGGTCGCCGCCACCGGTCGCCGAGGAGATCGCCGACCGGCTGGCCGTCACGCCGGACCTGGTCCGGGCCTGTCTGGACCGGCTGCTCGAACTCGGCCTGCTGCG
Source organism: Streptomyces sp. NPDC127119 (assembly GCF_042677425.1). NCBI lineage: Bacteria > Bacillati > Actinomycetota > Actinomycetes > Kitasatosporales > Streptomycetaceae > Streptomyces > Streptomyces sp. NPDC127119. The sequence continues at coordinate 253,292 of NZ_JBHXTO010000001.1, forward strand.
GCCCTCGTTCGAGGTGCCCGGCCGGTACGCGGTGGTGGACCCGGTCCTGAGCCTGCAGCAGTCGCTGGCCGGCCAGCACGAGGAACTGATGCGCCGGCAGCGGCGGATCGCCGAGACCCATGCCGAGGTCGTCCGTCTGCTCGTGTCCGACGCCTCCGGCCGGTCGGGCCGGGCCGAACAGGTCGAACGGCTCCTGGGGATGGACGAGGTGCAGTGCCGGGTGGACCGGCTGACGGGCGAGGCCACCCGCGAGGTGCTCACCTTCTGGCCCGGTGGCGCGCGTTCGGCGCCGGAACTCATGGCGGCGCGCCGCAACGACGCGGCGCTGCTGAGCCGCTCGGTGTCGATCCGGACCGTCGGCACGGACACCGGCTCCTACGACGCCGCGACGACGGCGCACGTGCAGTGGCTGACCGGCAACGGGGGCCGGTTCCGCCGCTCCGAGGCGCCGCTGCCGAGGATGACCCTGTTCGACGGTTCGGTCGCGCTGGTCCCCCTCGACCCGCGGAACGCGACGGCGGGCGCGCTCCAGGTCACCGACCCCGGACTCGTCGCCCCCATGGTCGCCCTGTTCGAACAGACCTGGTCGTCGGCGACCCCGCCGGACACCGGGCGGCCCGCGGCGGACGACACCCTGAACGGCAAGGAACTGGCGCTGCTCAGGCTGGTCGCCGAGGGGTGCACCGATGCCGCCGCCGCCGGCCGGTTGCATGTCTCGCACCGCACCGCCCGCCGCATGATGGCGGCCCTGATGGAGCGCCTGGGCGCCCGCAGCCGCTTCGAGGCCGGGGTCAAGGCCGCCAGGCTCGGCTGGCTCTGACCACCGGGCGACCCCCGTGCGGCCCCGCGCGATCGGCGGGCGCCGCCCTGAGCTGGCCCGCCGCACCCACCTGTGACACCACTCTGAGAGGACCATCCCGTGAACAACCCGTTCGACGACGAAACAGGCTCCTACCTCGTCCTGACCAACGCGGAGCGCCAGCACTCCCTGTGGCCCGCGGACATCGACGTACCCGCCGGATGGTCCACCGTCTTCGGCGCGGCGACGCGGGCCGCGTGCCTGGCCCATGTCGAGGAGAACTGGACGGACATGCGCCCGGCGTCCCTCGTGGCCGCGATGAACGGGGCCTGACCGATGACAGCGAACGACATCGGTACCGCCGCGCCGACGCCCGCCGCGCCGACACTCACCGGGGCGTCACGGTGACCGGCGTACGGGACACCACGATGGTGCCCCTGCACCGGACGCCGCACGCCGAACGGACCCTGGTCGGCCTGAGCTTCTTCGGCGGCGGTACGGCCGCGTACCGGCCGTGGACCGCGCACCTGCCCCCCGCGACCGACCTGACCGTGCTCTGCTACCCCGGCAGGGAGGGGCGGTTCGTCGAGCCCTTCGCCCGCGACTGGTCCGAGCTGGTGGACGATGTCGCGGACTCCCTGCGGGCGGCCGACCTCGGCCCGTACATCCTCTTCGGGCACAGCATGAGCGGCTGGACGGCCTTCGACGTCGCCGCCCGGCTGGAGCCGGACGAGGCGCACCGGCCCGAGGCGCTCGTCCTGTCCTCCTGCAACGCGCCGGACCGCGGCCTGACCGACAGCGAACGCTCTCCCGCGGCCCAGGACGACGACGAGCGGCTGCTGGAGTGGATGGGGACGCACGGCCTGCTGCCCCCGCACGTCCGTGAGAGCGCCGACCTGACCGAGGTGGCGCTGGAGCTGATGCGGGCCGACATCGCCGTCCGGGACACCTTCGTCCACAGCGGCGCCACGGTGAGCGTGCCGCTCCAGGTGTTCTCCGGCGCCGGCGATCCGCTGATCCACGCCGACACGGGCCCCCGCTGGAACGGCCTGACCTCCGGCCCGTACCGGCACGACGTGCTCGGCGGCGGCCACTTCTACACCCCCGAGATCTGGCAGACCCTCCCGAGCCGGATCGCCCCCGTCCACGCCGTCGCATCCGGCTCTGCCTCCTGAGGAGTGACCTCGTGTCCCCAGTGTTCCCGGTGTCCTACGCCCAGCGCAGGCTCTGGTTCCTGAATCGCGTGGACGGCCGGTCGGCGGTCTACAACTGCTCCCTCGTGATCCGGGCGAGAGGTGAACTGGACCGCACCGCCCTGGCGGCGGCGCTCACCGACCTGGCGGACCGGCACGAAGTGCTGCGCACGGTGTACCCCGGGGCCGACGGCGAACCCGTACCGCGCGTGCTCGACCGACGGCCCGAGCTGGACGTGGTCGCGTGCGAGGAGGATGAACTCGCCGACGCGCTCTCCTCGGCCGTCGACCGCGGGTTCGACCTGACGACGGATCTCCCGGTCCGGGCGACGGTGGTCACGACGGCGCCACGCGCACACGTACTGGCGCTGGTGATCCACCACATCGCCTGCGACGAGTGGTCCTGGGAGCCGCTGCTCACCGACCTGGCCACGGCCTACCGGGCCAGGGCCGCGGGGGAGCCCCCGCGGTGGACGCCACTGCCGGTGACCTACCCGGACTACGCGGTGTGGCAGCGGGAGCTGCTGGGCGACCAGGACGATCCGGCGAGCCTCCTCGCGACGCAGCTGTCCTTCTGGCGGGAGCAACTGGCCGGGCTGCCCGCCGAACTGGACCTGCCGTTCGACCGGCCGCGCCCCGCGGTGGCCGACCACCGCGGTGACCAGGTGCCGCTGAAGCTCGACGCCGAGCTGCACGGACGCCTCCTCGCGGTCGCCGCCGACCACGGCTGCACCACGTTCATGGTGCTGCAGGCCGCACTGGCGGTCCTGCTGTCCCGGCTGGGGGCCGGTACGGACATCCCGATCGGCACCCCGGTCGCGGGACGGCTCGACGAGGCACTGGAAGACGTGGTGGGTTTCTTCGTCAACACGCTGGTGCTGCGCACCGACGTGTCCGGCGATCCGACCTTCACCGAACTGCTGCACCGGGTACGGGACACGGATCTCGCCGCCTACGACCACCAGGACATCCCCTTCGAGCGGCTCGTCGAGGACCTGAACCCGGAGCGGTCACTGGCACGGCATCCGCTCTTCCAGGTCATGCTGACCCTGTCCAGGGGCGAGGAGGCCACGCTCGCGCTGCCGGGTCTCGAGTGCACCGAAGTGCAACTGGACTCGCAGGTCGCGAAGTTCGACCTGTCCGCCGACTTCCGGGAGAACCACACGCCGGACGGGAACCCCGCGGGCATCGACGGCTCCCTGGAGTACGCCACCGGCCTGTTCGACCGGGCCACCGCCGACCTCGTCGCCGATGCCCTGCCCCGGTTGCTGGGGCACCTCGTGTCGGCACCGGACCGGCCCACCGGCGAGGCCGACCCGCTCTCCGCCGAACACCGCCACCAGGTCCTCGACGTGTGGAACGACACCGCCGCGCCCACGGCGACGGCCACCGTGCCGGAGCTGTTCGAGGCGCAGGCCGCGCGCACGCCGCGGGCGACCGCGCTGGTGTGCGGGAGCACGAGCCTCACCTTCGCCGAACTCGACGACCGGGCCGACCTGCTCGCGCACCGGCTGCGCGCCCTGGGAGCCGGGCCGGAACGGGTGGTCGGGCTGGCCCTGCCGCGGTCGGCCGACTCCGTCGTGGCGATGCTGGCCGTGCTCAAGACCGGCGCGGCCTATCTCCAGGTCGATCTCGAATACCCGCAGGACCGGATCGCGCACATGCTGCGGGACACCGCACCGGTCGCCGTCGTCACGGACACCGCGACCGCCGCCGCGTACGGGTTCGGCGCGCTGCCCACGGTGCTCGTCGACCGACTGGAGACACCGGCCGCTCCCGTCGCCGCCCTGAACTGCCGCGTGCTGCCGGAGAGCGTGGCGTACGTCATCTACACGTCCGGCTCGACCGGCCGCCCCAAGGGCGTGCTGACCCCGCACTCCGCGCTGAGCAACCTGTACGCCTTCCACCGCGCGGGGCTGATCGCGCGCACCGAGGCCACCGCGGGCCGCCGGCTGAGGTCCGCCGTCACCGCCTCGCTGTCGTTCGACACGTCGTGGGAGGCACTGTTCTGGATGCTGGCCGGACACGAACTCCACGTGATCCGCGACGACATCCGGCGGGACGCCGCCGCGCTGACCGCGTACGTCGAGACCGCCGGGATCGACGTCCTCGACGTCACCCCCACCTACGCGGAGCATCTGCTCGACGAGGGCCTGCTGTCCGGACCCGGTGCGCCGCTGGTGCTGCTGCTCGGCGGGGAGGCCGCCGGGCAGGCGCTGTGGACCCGCGTACGGGAGGCGTCCGGGACGCTCTGCTACAACCTCTACGGCCCCACGGAGTGCACCCTGGACGCGCTGTGGTGGGACGCCGCGGACAGCCCGCACCCGCTGATCGGCAGGCCGATCGGCAACACCAGGGTCTTCGTGCTCGACGAGCGGCTGCGCCCCGTCGCGCCGGGCGTCCCGGGCGAGTTGTACGTGAGCGGCCCCGGCGTGGCCCGCGGCTACCTGAACCGCCCGGCCGCCACCGCCGAACGGTTCGTCGCCTGCCCCTGGGCCCCGGACGGGGAGCCGGGGAGCCGTATGTACCGCACCGGTGACCTGGTCCGCTGGGACCACCGGGGCAGGCTGGACTACCTGGGCCGCGCCGACGACCAGGTCAAGGTGCGGGGCTTCCGCATCGAACTGGGCGAGGTGGAGGCCGCGCTGGCCCGCTGCCCGGAGGTGGCGCAGGCCGCCGTGGCCGTACGCGAGGACGCCCGGGGCGACAAGCGGCTGGTGGGGTACGTGCAGCCGGCCGGGGACCGGGCGCCCGAGGCCCGCGAGCTGCGCGGGTGGCTGTCCTCGATCCTGCCCGACCACATGATCCCGTCGTTCTTCCAGCCGCTGGGACGGCTGCCGATGACACCCAACGGAAAACTCGACCGGGACGCGCTGCCACCCCCGGACTTCACACACCGTCCGGCGTCGCGCGGTCCGCGCGGACCCTACGAGGACGTTCTCTGCGGGCTGTTCGCGGAGGTGCTGGGGCTGGACCGGGTCGGCGCCGAGGAGAACTTCTTCGAGCTGGGCGGTCACTCCCTGCTCGCCACCAGACTGCTCTCCCGGGTACGAGCGGTGCTGGGCGGGCACCTGACCATCCTGGACCTGTTCCAGGCACCCACCGTCGCCGAACTGACGGACCGGCTCGCCGACGGCACCCGGCACGACCCCCTGTCGGTGCTGCTCCCCTTGCGGACGGGAGCCGGCCGGCCCGCGGTCTTCTGCGTGCATCCGGCCGCCGGCATCAGCTGGGGCTACGCGGGCCTGCTCGGTCACCTCGACGCCGGTCACCCCGTCTACGGCCTGCAGTCGAGGGGCCTCACCGATCCGGCGGCGACCGGCCGCTCCTGGCGCGAGACGGTCGAGGAGTACGTGCGGCAGATCCGGTCCGTCCAGCCCGCGGGCCCCTACCGGCTGCTCGGCTGGTCCTTCGGCGCCGTGGTCGCCCACCTGCTGGCCACCGAACTGCAGTCCCAGGGAGCCGAGGTCGACCTGCTCGCACTGCTCGACGGCTATCCGCCCGACTCGATACCCGGCCACCCACCCCTCGTCGACGGCGACTCCGGGACGTACACGGAGCTTCTGGAGTCCCTGGGGTACGACCTCTCCGAACTCGGCGGGGGACCACTGGGCTACGAGGACTACGAGCGGGCGGTCCGCCGGCCGGGCAGCCCGCTCGAACGGCTGACGCCGGAAGAGGCCGCCGCGCTGGCCCGGGTGTTCGTGGACAACGACCGGATCTTCGAGGAGCTCCGGCCCGGGACGTACCGGGGGGACCTGGTGTTCTTCTCCGCCACGGAGGGAAGACCCGAGGACGCGCCGCCGCCGGAGTCCTGGCGCGACCACGTGACCGGCCGGCTCGAAGTGCACGAGATCGCCTGCGGCCACGGTGAGATCACCCGGGCGGAGCCGATCGCCCGGATCGGCGCCGTGCTCGCCGGGAAACTCGCCCTGCTGGACGGTTCGCGGCCCACGGCGGGTGAACGATGACCGCCACGTCCCGACAGAGCCCCGTCGACCAGGACACGTCCCACGAGAACCCGGTCGACCAGGGCACGTCTCACGAGAACCCGGTCGACCAGGGCACGTCTCACGAGAACCCGGTCGACCAGGGCACTTCCCACCAGAGCCCGGTCGACCAGGGCACGTCCCAGCAGAGTTCGGTGGCCGGACGCGAGTTCCGGTTGTTCTGGTTCGGGGAGACCACGAGCCTGCTCGGCAACGGGATCGCCGTGGTGGCACTGCCCCTGGTCGCCGTCATCACCCTGCACGCCGACACCTTCGTGGTCGGCATGCTGACATCGGTCGCCTATCTGCCCTGGCTGATCCTCGGCCTGCCCGCGGGCGCCTGGGTGGACCGCCTGTCCCGCCGCCCGGTGATGCTGGTCTGCGACGCCGTCTCCTTCGTCACGTTCGTCAGCGTGCCGGCCGCGGCCTGGGCGGGCGTTCTCACCGTCCCGCACCTGCTCGTGGCCGCGTTCACCGGCGGTTGCGCGAACGTCTTCTTCACCACCGCGCACCGCGCGTATCTGCCGACCCTGCTCCGGGACGAGGAACTGCTGGCGGGCAACGCGCGGTTGCAGGGCAGCGAGTCGACGGCGGAGGTCATCGGCCCCGGCCTGGCCGGAGTGCTGGTGCAGGCCTTCGGAGCCGTCGCGGGACTCCTGGCCAACGCCCTGAGCTTCGTGGTGTCGTGGCTCTGCCTGCGGGCGATCCGGACGACCGAGCCGCCGCCCCTGCCGGCCCCAACGGTCCGGCGGCGCCGGCTGCGCACCGAGGTCGGCGACGGTCTGGGATTCCTGTTCCGTGACCCCGTCCTGCGTACCCTCGCGGTCTTCAGCGCGGTGTCCAACATCGCGTTGACCGGACTGAGTTCGATCGAAGTGGCGTTCCTGGTACGGACGGTCGGTGTCGGCGAGGCCGTCCTCGGCGCGGTGCTGACGTTGTGCGGCCTCGGCGGGGTCCTCGGCGTGCTGCTGTCCCACCCGGTGTCCCGGCGGTTCGGCACCGCACGGGCCGCGCTGATCTTCCAGGTCTGCGCCGCGCCCTTCACGCTGCTCTTCCCGCTGACCGGCCCGGGAGCCGGCCTCGCGTTCTTCGTCGTCGGCGGTGTCGGCGGCGGCGCGGGAGTGGTCGCGGCGAGCATCATCACCGACACCTTCCGCCAGCGGTACTGCCCACCCGACCTGATCGGGCGCATCAGCGCGAGCGCGGCCGTGATCAGTTTCGGCGCCATCGCCGTCGGCGGACTGCTCGGCGGCGCGCTCGGCGAACTGTTCGGCGTCCGGGAAACACTCTGGGCGATGAGCGGGCTGCAAGTCCTTTCGACGGCCATTCTGCTGTTCAGCCCGATACGAAAACTGCGCGATTTCCCCGAATCCGACCGCGCAATTCTTGCGGCCGAGGCCGAAAAGGCCGTGTCCTAAAGGGTCCTGGCCGTTTCCGCACACCGTCGAAGGCTTTTCTCGGCGTAGCGCATAAGTAAGATATTGATAGCGAAGAAAGAACGCAGAGAGTTCATCGAAGCGAGGTTTTCATGCAAGAGGGAAGCTCTTTGGAGCATCTTCCGGCCGCGGTTCTTCTGCGGGACGACCTGGACATCGATCTGCTGAACGCGGATCTCGCGGAGCTCAGCGGTTCCGAGTTCTGGGCATTGCAGCGGTCCTTCGAGGACGGCGTCGTCGGGGAAGAATCCGATGTGGACTGGAAGGTCCTTTCCCTGCGCGCTCCGGGCGGGGACGTCCGGCGCACCGACCCCGGCGGTCCGGGACGTGACTGGTTCGCCGACACCCCCCTGATGGCGAAGGCGCCCTACCTCGGCCGGATCCTGTCCGAACTGGGCACCGAGCTGCGCAGTGTCCGGCTGATGGCCCTGGCCCCCGGGGTGTCCGTCCCGGAGCACTCGGACACCCCGATCGGCCTCCCCTACGGCTATGTCCGGCTGCACATCCCGCTGGTCACCAATCCCGGGGCCGTACTGGTGATGGACGGGACGGAACAGCGCTGGCAGCCGGGAACGCTCTGGTACGCCGACTTCGACCGGTCGCATTCCGTACGCAACGAGGGGGACCGGGCCAGGATCCACCTGGTCGCGGACTGCGCGACCAACGACAGTCTGCTGGCCCTGTTCCCGGAGAGCTTCCGGGCCGCGCTGCCGGCCAGCGACATCGCCTACTACCGGCCCGTCCTGCCCCTGACCCGGCCCGAACTCGCCGAGTTCGGCTGCCGCTTCGCCGTCCCGTTCTCCTTCATGGAGTGGGGACTCCAGGTGGTCGACGACCAGGAGAGCGACCTCGTCGCCGAAGTGAGCGCCGAGGACGACGGGCTCGTCCTGCGCGTCGAGGGGCGCGCGCCCGTGGAGCTGCTGCACCTGGGCGCAGGCGAGTTCCGGCTGCTCGGCTGGAGCGAGGAACGGCTGCTGCGCCTCGACCTCTTCGACGACGGCCCGCGGGTGGAGTTCTCCACGCGGCGCGGACGCCGGCGCCAGGTGGTCGTCCGCCCGGCGCACCGGCTCGCCACGGTCTGACGGCCCGACCCGCCGACCACCACGGCCCACCCGTCGACGACCACCAGTCCACCCATTTCACGACCCTGCTTGGGGACAGTCATGCACACACTGACCGAAACGCCCGCCCTCGTGGAGAACGGATTCGCCCGCTGGGACCTCGCCGAGGAATTCGGGATCTCCGAATCCGACGCGTCCTTCCAGAGCCTTCGCGCCGAGTTCGTCGACCTGCCACCGGACCCCTACGCGACGGAGGAAGGACGCAACCGCCGCTACGCCCGCGGCGTCTTCCTCCCCTGGTCACGGGAGTTCAGCTGGATCCCGGACACGCACCTCGGTGAACAGGGCTGGATGAACGGCTACTGGCAGGCCGACCACAACCCCGACTACGTCGGCGTGGTCCGCAAGCTGCCCGCGATGAGCGAGTCCGCCCGGAACAACCCGATCATCCACGAGATCCTTTCCTTCGACTACGCCCAGACGCGCTGGTCGCAGGACGACGCGGCGTTCCCGCTGCACGTCGGGGTGCATCTGATCAAGCTGGCCGTGGACGACCCCGGGCACGAGGCCATCTCCTCGCCCAACGAACTCCACCAGGACGGCGAGCCGTTCGTCTTCGCGCACCTGGTCTACCGCCGCAACGTCATCGGCGGGTCGAACATGATCGCGCCGCCGAAGTACCGGGGCAAGCTGCCCGAGGACGTGCCCGCCGGCGAGGCCTTCGCCGAGTTCGAACTGACGAAACCGCTGGAGTCGTACGGCGTCACCGACGAGAAGGTCAGCCACTACGTGGCCCCCATCAGGCGCGGGGCGGGACCGGAGACGGGCGAGCGCGCGGTGATCCTCGTCGACTTCACCCCGATGCGCCAGCACATCTGAGACGGATTCCGCACCATCCGACTGTCCATGTGAATGTCCGTGCTGAGCCGAGGAGGGCGAAAGCCCATGAAAGACAGCCGATCCCGGGCGATGTCCGAGATGCAACTGCTCGACTGCACCTTGCGCGACGGTGCCTACGCCGTCGATTTCGAGTTCGACGAGAATTTCGTGGTCGAACTTCTCTCCGGCCTCGACGAAACACCCGTTTCCAAGGTCGAGATCGGTCACGGGATCGGCCTGGAGGCCGAGCGAACCGGCGTGAAGGCGGGAAACATCGATCACTTCACCTGGTGCGAACTCGCCCGGTCGACACTGACCACGAAACCCTGGGGAATGTTCGCGCAGCCCGAGTTCACCCGCCCGGCGACGATCGCGCGGATGTGTGACCGCGGAATGTCGTTCGTCCGGGTCGGTGTGGAACCGGACCGTGTCCGGGACCACCTGCCCTACCTCCGGCAGGTCTCGGACGTCTGCGGGGAGGTCTATCTCAACCTGATGAAGTCCAGTGCCACGTCCGTCGACCGGCTGCTGGACATGCTCGACGGGGTCGGACCGGAGATCGCGGGAATCTACGTGGTCGATTCCTACGGCTCGATGACGCCCGAGACCGTCGAAAGCTATGTGAGCGCGGTCGCCGACCGGTACCCGGTCGTCGGCTTCCACGGTCACGACAACCTCGGCCTGGCCAACATCAACACCCTCACCGCCTTCCGGGCGGGCGCCACCGTGCTCGACGGGACGCTCCACGGCATAGGGCGCGGCTCCGGCAACGCCGCCATCGAATCCCTCGCCGGGATCGTCAGCGTCATGGACCGGGACCGGTTCGACTACCAGAAGCTCGCCGAACTCGCCGAACTCTGCCGGGTCAACATGAAGGTGATCGGCGAGGAACGCAAGATGCAGGTCCTCGGCGCGGTGATCGGCATCCACTCGGGCTTCTTCGGACTGGTCGAGGAACTCGCCGTCAAGTACGGGACCGACCCGGCCCGGCTCATGGAGGCCGCCGTCGTGGCGGCACAGGAGAGCCCGCGTGCCGCCGACTTCCAGGCGGCGGCGGCCAGGATCGCCGACCACGCCGGCCCGCGCTCCCTGCAGCTCGCCAACGCCAACTGACCGAGAGGAGCGACGACATGAAGCTCGCCAGGAGCGGCAACGGGCAGGACGTCCTCGTGGGAATCGACGGCAGCTGGTTCCCGCTGCGGGAGATCGGCGGCTACGAGAAGGTCACCCGCATCGGGGACCTGTTCGGGGACCCGCGGTTCGGCGACCTGGAGGCACAGGTCAGGAGGCGGACGGCCGGGTCCGGCGGTGTCGCCGTCGACCTGTCCGACGCGGCGACCGTCGTGGACGACGACGCCGGCATCTGGGGCGCCGGACTCAACTACCGCCGGCACTCGGAGGACCTGGAGACCGAACAGCCCGGCCGCGGCCCCGGCTCGTACCTGCGGCCCGCCTCGTGCCTCATCGGCAACGGCGGAACCATCCAGCTCCCGACCCAGTCGCAACGGGTGACCGCCGAGGCGGAACTGGGCCTCGTCGTGGGCACCCGCTGCAAGGACGTCCCCCGCGACAAGTGGCGGTCCGTCATCGCCGGCGTGACGGCCGTCCTCGACATGACCGCCGAGGACGCCATCCGCCAGAACCCGCGCTACATCCCGTGGGCCAAGGGGTTCGACACGTTCTGCAGCATCGGCCCGGCCCTGGTCACCCTGGACGAGTTCCCCGACGACCGCCTGGACGGTGTCCGGATCGCCACCGTCAGGAACGACGAGACCATCGCGGCGGCGACACCGCGCGACATGAAGTACGACCTGGGCTACCTCGTCGAGTACTTCACCATGGGCCGGACCCTCGCACCGGGAACGGTGATCTGCACCGGAACCCCCGGCGCCGTACAGATCAGGCCGGGGGACACCGTGCGGGCCGTGGTCGAAGGCGTCGGCACCCTCACCCACCCCGTCGGCTGACCCGACGGCCGCTGTCTCAAGCCCGCTCGGCCCTGCGCGTCGGCGGAGAGTGGAACTGGAGTCACATGTCCCTCATACACGCATTCGAACGCGTTCTGCGGGAGAACCCCGACGGAGACGCCGTACGGACGGCCGACCGGACCGTCAGCTACCGCGAGTTCGACAAACTGACCCAGATCTTCGCGGACGACCTGTGCGCGGAGGTCGCCCCCGGCGGATTCGTCGGCATCGAGGCGAGCAGGGGGCTCGGCGCGATCACGGCGATGATCGGAGCGCTCCGGGCACGACGCCCGTTCGTGTTCCTCGACAGCCGCGACAGCGTGGCGTCGAACTCCGGGAAGGTGAAACTGCTCGGCGTCCGGCGGCTGGCCCGGTCGCGGGACGACGGCGAGCCCTGCCTCACCGACGTACCGGAAGCCTGGAGCGCCGGCGCGTCCGATCCCGTGAGCGGGCTCTCCGACGTCGAGGGCGAGCTCTGCTACGCCATCCACACCTCCGGTTCGACCGGCGAGCCCAAGTGCGTGCTGGTGCGCCCGGCCCCGCTCGCCGCGGTGGTCCGGGACCACGTCGAGCGGCTGTCCGTGGGGCCGGACTCACGGACCCTGCAGTTCGCCCGGCTGACCTTCGACGGGTGCATGACCGAGATCCTGTGGACCCTCACGGCCGGGGCCTGCCTCGTCGTGCTGGACGAGGCACGCCTCGCGCCCGGCACCGAACTGCGGCACACGCTGGAGCACTTCGGCATCACCCACCTCAAGACCACTCCGTTCGCGCTGACCGCGACCGAGCCCAGCGGCGCGATGCGGCTGCGCCACGTGATCAACGGCGGCGGGGCGTGCCGGTCGGCGGTGGTCGCCACATGGTCCGAGGTGGCCGCGCTGCACAACGCGTACGGCGCCACGGAGACCACGGTGTGCAATCTGCTGACGGAGCCGCTCGACCCGGCCGAGTGCCGGGACGGGGTGCCCCTCGGCGACGTGGTGGGCGACTGCGCGTACCACCTGCGCGACCTCGACGAAGGGGCCGCGCACACCCGGACCGCCGGCCCGGTGCGCCGGGGCGAGATCGTCATCACGGGCCCCGCCGTCGCCGCCGGCTACCTGACCGAGCACGACGTGCGGCCGTTCGGGCCGGCGGGCGACGGGACGGAGTACCGGACGGGCGACATCGCCGAACTCCGCGACGGCAAGCTGTACTTCGTGGAACGCCTGGACCATCAGGTGAAGCTCCGCGGCTACCGGCTGGACCTCGGCGAGATCGAGAACACCGTGTGCCGGGCGGAGTCCGTAGTCGAGGCGGTGCTGGCCGTGGAGTCGCCCGACGGCTCGGAGGACGGCGGGGGCGACGCGCTCGTCTGCTACTACCTGGGCGACGCCGACCCGAGAGACCTGAGGCGCCATCTCGAAGGGGTCCTGGACCCGTACAAGATCCCCTCCGTGCTGCAGCGCGTCGAAGCGCTGCCGTACACCTCGAACGGAAAGATCGACCGCGAATCCCTGCGGGGAAGCCGCGTCCTGCGCGAGGACGCCGTGGCGACCCCCGTCCAGCAGGTGCTCACCCTCGTGGGCAGCCTCACCGGGGTCGGTGACGCCGCGCTGGACGACAACTTCTACGCCCTGGGCGGCAATTCGGCGTCGACCCTGTCACTGGTCGCGAAGCTGCGCGAACTGGGCTGGCTGGACGCCGGGGTGCGCGACGTGCTGCGCGCGCCGGACCTGCGCGTCCTCACGGACCAGCTGCGGCAGCGGAGCGTGTAGCGCGATGTGCGGCCTCTGCGGCACCTACGCGCCGGACGGCGGCCTCGACCGCACCGCCACGGCGACCATGCACTCCCGGCTCCTTCACCGAGGACCCGACGAGACCTACTCGCTGAGCACACCCGTGCTGACGGCGAAACTCGCCCGCCTCGGCATGACCGCGCTCAAGGACGGCTGGCAGCCCGCCGAGGACAGCGGCGGGCGGTTCGTCGCCGTCACGAACGGTGAGATCTACAACGCCGACGAACTGCGCGGCCGGCTCGGCGTGACGCACAGCCCCAACCGCGTCGACGTGGCGGTCGTCCCCGAACTGTTCGCACGGCACGGCCCCGCCGGACTCCGCCTGATCGACGGGCAGTTCGCCACCGCGATCCTCGACCGTGCCGACGACACCCTCCACCTGGCCAGGGACCGGTTCGGCATCAGTCCGCTCTACTACACCGAGTCCGAGGGGCAGCTGCACTTCTGCTCGGAACTGGGACCACTGGTCCGGTCGGTGCCGGGCACCTGGCGGCTGGACCTCGGCGCGGTCGACCAGTACCTCCAGCTCGGCAACATCGTCGCGCCCCGCACCCTGGTGCGTGACGTCCACGCCGTACCGCCCGGCAGCGTGGTCCGGTTCGGCGGTGGCCGCGCCCGGGAGACGGTCCGCTACTGGCGGTACGGCGAGTTCGCGACGGACGGGCCACCGGTGACCGCCGAGGAGATCCGGCACGGCGTCCGGCGGTCGGTGCGCGACCGGCTCGGCGGCGACGTCGAGATCGGGGCCTGCCTCAGCGGCGGGTTCGACTCCTCCACGCTGGTCATGGAGGCCGCCGCGGCCGTGGAGAAACCGCTGCGCACGTACTCGGTGGTGTTCGGCGACGCCCTGCTGGACGAACACCGCTTCCAGCGCGAGGTGGCCGCCGCCGCGGGCAGCGAACACCTGGAGATCACCTGCCGGGACAAGGACATCACCGCCGAGTTCGAGCAGATGGTCCGCCGCTGCTGCTATCCGCAGCGCGAGACGTACAACGTGGCGGCCCTCATGCTGTCGCGTGAGGTCCGGTCGAGCGGACTCAAGGGCGTGCTGTCGGGGGAGGGGGCCGACGAACTGTTCTTCGGCTACGACTCGTACGCGTTCGACGGGTACGGCCGCACACGGACTCCGAGCCGTGCGGAGAACGAGAGCGCGTGGGGGAGGGCCGACTTTTCCTGGGAGGTCGACTGGCGGCAGGTGGACCACCGGCGGTCGGACGCCCTGACCCCGGACGGCGTCGAGGCGCTCGACGGCCAGGAGTTCTGGCGGGACAGGCTCATCCCGTTCACCGACGGCGAGACCGCGAAACTCACCGCGATGCAGATGCGGTCGGTGGCCGACACCTCCGTCCAACTGGGAAGTCATCTGCTCGGCGACCACGGAGACGCGATGATGATGGCGAATTCCGTGGAAGGCCGCTATCCGTTTCTCGGAAATCCCGTGGTCGACCTCGCGCTGCGCACGGGCGACGGCGAGAAGGTCGCCGATTTCGAAGGCAAGGCCTGCCTCAAGGCGGCCTACGCCGGCATCGTCCCGGACACCGTGCTGCGGCGCGCGAAGCAGGGATTCACCGCGCACGGCCTGTCCGCGGTCGCCCCCGACCCCCTTATGGCCAGGTGGCGCGACCTGGTCGCGGCCAGCGGCGTGTTCCGTACGGACGCGCTCGAACGCATCGCGGCCCGCGGCGCCGAGGGCAAATGGGACACCCGGCTGAGTGTGATCAGCATCAGCATGGTGATCGACGAACTGGGACTGCGGAGCCCCGCGTAGCGATCTGCGTCCGCTCGACGATCCGCAGCCGGGTCCGGTCCGGGTCCGGGGCCATATCACCCCCCCCTCATGAATCAGGCAGAAAAGAATCAGGCAGAGAGGTCATCGCATCATGCTCACCGAAAGTCAGATAGCGGAATACAGGTCCGAGGGATTCCTGCTCCTCGAAGACGTCTTCAACGCCGGCGACATCGCCGCTCTGCGACGCGAGGTGGCCGATCTCTCCGCGACCGAGCACCCCGGGCGGATCTTCGAGGAGGACGGGACCACGGTGCGGGGCATCCACGGCTGCCACACCACGGGCCCGCTGTTCTCCAGGCTGGTGCGGCTGCCCGAACTGCTCCTGGCGGCGGAGCAGATCCTCGAGAGCAAGCTGCACGTGTTCCAGTTCAAGGTCAACGCCAAGAAGGCGCTGCGCGGCGAAGTGTGGCAGTGGCACCAGGACTACAGCGTCTGGGGACCCAAGGACGGCATGCCGGAGCCGCGGGCGGTCAACGTCGCGCTGCTGCTCGACGACGCGACCGAGCACAACGGCCCGCTCCTTGTCGTGCCCGGCTCGCACCGCAACGGCGCGATAGCCCCGTGGCGTCCCGAGCCGGGGGACACCTCCCAGTGGGAGGCCGACCTGTCGTCGAAGCTGAAGTTCGCGCTGGACGCCGAGCAGATGGCCAAGGTGACCGCGGAGTCGGAGATCCGCTCCGTCACCGGACGCGCCGGCAGCCTGTTGTTCTTCCACCCCTGCATCGCGCACGGCTCCGGCGCCAACATGTCGCCCGTCGACCGGACCATGGCGTTCGTCAGCTACAACAGCGTCGACAACGAACTGCGCGAAGTACCTCACCCGCGACCGGAGTTCGTGGCATCGCGCGACTACCGGCCGCTGGAGCTCGTGGACGGCGGTCTGTTCGCATGAGCGACCTCGATGTCTCACTGATCCGCACGCTGGTCGACTCCCTCGCCCGGCACCGCGACGCGGTGGCGGTCGTCGACGACGGCGTCACCCACACCTACGCCGAACTCGACGAGCTGTCGGCCGAGATCGCCGGCGGCCTCGCCGCACACGGCATCGGCCCCGGTGACGTCGTCGACGTCCACTCGACCCGCTCGTGGTCCCGCTGCGCCGCCGTACTGGGTGTGTGGCGCGTCGGAGCCGGCGTCCTGTCCATCGACCCGGCCATGCCGCCCGCCTGGACCGGCAGACTGGTGAACAGCGCCGACTGCTCCATGATCCTGCGGGCCGAGGAGTGCGCACCGGTCGACGCGGGCGTCCCGGAACACACCTTCCGCTCGATCCGCGGAACGCGACGGGACGAGGTCGCGACCGGACCGGTCTGCTACGTCATCCCCACCTCCGGATCCACCGGCGAACCCAAGGCCGTCGCGGTGCCACCGGTCGTCCTGGCGGAGCTCGGCGACTGGCACGTCCGGCGATGGAGCCACGACCGCCCCCCGAACACGCTGCACATGTCGTCCATCGGATTCGACATGGTGTACGAGGACACGGTGGCGACCTGGCTGGCCGGCGCGACCCTGATCGTGGTGAACGACCAGGACCGGCTGGACCCCTTCACGCTGGTCGACATCATTCGCGAGTACGACGTCGCCCGGCTCTTCCAGCCGGTGGTCGGACTGCACGGACTCGCCACCGCCGCCTGTGCCGAGGGCGGCGGGATCCCGAGCCTGCGGGAGATCTCGGTGGCGGGCGAACAGCTCGTCATCAACGAGGAGGTGCGGCGGTTCTGCGCCGACGGTGACCTGACCCTGGTGAACCAGTACGGGCCGAGCGAGACCCATGTGGTCACCCAGTACCGGCTGACGGGCGACGTCACCGACTGGCCCGACCGGCCGCCCATCGGAACCGCTGTCGTCGACGCGGAGCTGCTGTGCCTCGTGGACGGCCTGCTGCGCCCGTTCGTGGCCGGCGAGACGCGGGAGCTGGTCATCGCCGGGAACTGCGTCGGGATCGGGTACGCCGGCGACGACGCGCTCACCGCGAGGAAGTTCCGGGAGGTCGAACACCGGGACGGCCGGAGGCGCCGCTGCTACTTCAGCGGAGACCTGGTCACGTTCGACGGCACCGACTTCCACTTCGTCTCCCGGCTCGACGACCAGCTCAAGGTGAACGGCTACCGGGTCGAGCCGGGGGAGGTGGAGTCCGTGATCGCCAAGGTCGCCGGGGTCCGCCGGGCCGCGGTCGTCGGGGTCAAGGTCGCCGCGTCCACCCAGCTGGCGGCGTTCTACACCCGCGCGACCGGCGCGGAGGTCGACCGGGACGACCTGATCCGCGCGAGTGCGGCCGGGCTGCCCAAGTTCATGGTCCCCCGGCACTTCATCGAGCTGGAGGAGCTTCCGTCGACACGCAACGGGAAGATCGACCGGGCGAAGCTCCGGGAGACGTTCCAGGAGCCCTCGGTGAGCCGAGTCTGACGCGCCACCCCGTCCGGGCCGTCGTGAACGGACACCTGCCACGGCTGAAGGCGTCTCCCGGCACACCGAACACGTCGAGGGACGCCTTCAGCCTCCGCCTCCGTCCGTATTGCGCCTGCTCGTTCAGCTATGAGCGTTTCGTTCACCCCCCGCTTTGGTGTCAGAGAACTTGGTGAATGGTTCAGCCGGTGGTCTCCGGGACGGGTGCCCCCCATGCTGGAAGAGCAGAAGGGAAACGGCCGGACAACACCGGGCGGGACTTTTCCAGCATTCCTCACTCTGAATTCCGGGAGAAACCATGAAGTCTGTCCGCCTGTTCGTGGCCACTGTTCTTTTCGCGCTGACAGTCGGCACCGTCTCCGCCACGGCCGCCGCCACCGCTGCCGCCGACACCCCGAGCGCCGACGTCCGGGCGACGGCCTCGATCGAGCCCGACGACAGCGGCTGGGGTCGCGCTCCGCAGTGACCTGCGGGTACGTGCACAGCAGCCGGCCCGTGACGAGTTCCGGAGCCCATGCTCCGACAGGTACCGGAACGCGGGAATCAAACAGAGAAAGGGCGCTCGACTCCGTGAGCGATAAACTGCGGGAAGCTGTCCGCAAAGTCAGTGACCGGGAAAGAGAAGTGCTCGGACACATAGCGCGCGGAGCCACCTACGGCGAGATCGCCCGGCGCATGAACGTAAGTCCGCACACCGTCGACACCTACCTTCGCCGGATACGCGCGAAAACCGGGGCCCGGAATCGAATGCATCTGTTGCTGCTGGCGCTGTCGGTCGAGGGCTCCCTCATGAGCGCCATCGAGGACATGGGGCTCCTGGCGACGCCGAAGCTTCCCGACCGGCCCGATCTGCCCGACCTGCCCGACCGGGTTCAGGCCTGACCGGCGCTCAGGTGCGCCGCCGCGGGTGCCGGACGACACGTGAACACGTGACTGTCGGGACCGATCTCCGAGCGGCAGAATCCTCACCGCGGTCGCAGTGACCGCGACCTCGGTGACCGCGGTCGCAGTGGCGCCGGGACAGCACCTCCCCCTTTCCCTCCGTGTGTCCGTGCGCCGTGGCGCCCTGGCACACCTCATTCACCCAGCATCGCCCGGACCTGCGGCGAGATCGGAGAACCGTGCCCGGACAGCGAGCTCTGAGCCAGCCGATCCAGTCCTTCGTCGAGGAGCTGGCGCTGTGTGTGGCGGCCAACGGTGCCAAGGGGCCGGCCCTGCTGTGGCCCGAGGATCCGAAGACCTTGTCGGCCCTGCTGGAGCTGCCCCGCCCGGCCCGTCCGGAGCCGGGCGCCGAGTCCTCCGTGCCGGGCGGACCGGGCACGGAGGACCTGGCGGCCGAGCTGGGCCGCAGGCTGCAGCTGCGCGTGCGTCCCCTCTTCCGCTTCCTGTCGGCGGACTCTCCCGTCGTGGAGAGCGCGCCGAACGGCGCCGAGCGCACGGTCACGTTCCTGGAGGGGGCCTGCCGGTGCGTCCTGTCGCGTGTCGGTGAGGACCCGGCACCCGGCCCCTCGCACCCGCTGGGCATGCGGCTGCGTTCCGGCGGGACTCTCTTCGTGCCCCGGGACCACACCTACCGGCTGTCGGAGATCCACGCCCCGACCACCCTGCTCGAACTGCACCTGGAGGTGCCGGACTGACGGCGTACGTCCCCGGGGACTGCGCCCCCGGGGACTGCGCCCGGATCGGCCCCGGACGGCCGCCGGATCAGGTCGGAGCCGCGGCGGGCGCCGCGTCCGGCTCTCCGTCGTCGTTCAGCAGCCCCCGCGCGGACACCGCGACGCCGGCCTGGAAACGGCTCTCGGCGCCGAGGGCCTGCATCATGTCGGCGATGTGCTTGCGGGTGGTGCGCAGGGACATGCCGAGCCGCCGCGCGATCGTCTCGTCCTTCAGCCCTGTCGCCAGCAGCTGCAGGATGGTGCGGTCCAGGTCCTTGGCGACCGCCTCCAGGCCGTCGGTGACCGCGTCGGAGAACGGCTGGGACTGCGACCACACCTGCTCGAACAGCTCGTACAGGAAGTGCACGACCGACGGCTCCCGGACCACCACCGCGCCCAGCCGGTCGTTGCGGTTGGTCATGAACGCGAGTTCCCGGTCGAAGATGATCATCCGGCCGACGAGCTGATGGGCGGTCCGGTACTCACCGCCCAGTGCGCTCACCGTGGCCACGTACGCCTGGCTGGGGCTGTTGAAGCGGGCGGTGTGGTGGTAGACGGTCCGCATCCGCACCCCCCGGGCGAGCATCTGGCTGTCCCGCAGCAGGGCGTCCTGGAGCACCTCGGGCGGGCGGGTGCCGCCGGGCTGCACGGTGACCATGTCCTCGCGGCACTGCTCGGCCGCGCGGTTCAGCGCGGCCCGTACCTGGGTGAGCCCGGGTATGGTCTCCAGGTCCGTGGAGACACCGTGTCTGCCCTCCTGGTAGTCGGCCGCCAACTGGGCGAACTGGTCGCGGAAGACCCGCAGTTGCGTCTGCTGTTCGGCGATGGCCCGCTCCACCGGTGCGGTGGCCACCGCCGCGACGAGATGCGGGTCGACGGCCCAGAGCCGGTCGTCGCCCTCCTCGCCCCTGTGCACCAGGCCGATGCGGACGAGGTAGTCCACCGCTCCGCCCACCGCCGCCTCGTCGACACCCGTCTCCTCGGCCATCCGGGCCGGGTCTAACCGACCGTGCAGGGCCAGCCAGCGGTACACGGCCACTTCCTCGGCGCCGAGTGTGTCCCCCACAGCGAAAACGTTGTCATCGGTCTGCTGGTTCGCCATCAGTCCTCCGCTCCTGATACCCACATGAACACGTGCCGCATCCTCATCGCACTCAACGTCTCCCGGCTGCCGCGTAGGGGCCGACCGGTCGCCCGCACGGGCTGCGGATCGCCTCGAACGGGACGGGCGACCGCGGAAGCAGGCTCATGGCTGGGAATCTAGTGGCTGGCGGACGCCTGGTCGATCAGGCCTTGTACGACGGCGAGTTGAGGATTTGCCCCGCCCTCTCCTGACCGGCTGGTCAGGAGAGGGCGGGGCGGCACCGTGCGTCGGTCAGATGTCGCGGAAGATCTCGATCTGCGCTCCCACCGAGTTGAGGCGTTCCGCCAGATCCTCGTAGCCGCGGTTGATGACGTACACGTTCCGCAGGACGGACGTGCCCTCCGCCGCCATCATCGCGAGGAGGACCACCACCGCGGGGCGCAGCGCCGGCGGGCACATCATCTCCGCGGCGCGCCAGCGTGTGGGGCCCTCGACCAGGACGCGGTGCGGGTCGAGGAGCTGGAGGCGGCCACCGAGGCGGTTCAGGTCCGTGAGGTAGATCGCGCGGTTGTCGTAGACCCAGTCGTGGATCAGGGTCTGGCCCTGCGCGGAGGCCGCGATCGCCGCGAAGAACGGGACGTTGTCGATGTTCAGACCCGGGAAGGGCATGGGGTGGATCTTGTCGATCGGCGCTTCGAGCTTCGAGGGGCGCACGGTGAGGTCCACCAGACGCGTACGGCCGTTGTCGGCGAAGTACTCCGCCGTGCGGTCGTGGTCGAGGCCCATCTCCTCCAGGACCGCCAGCTCGATCTCCAGGAACTCGATCGGCACCCGGCGCACGGTCAGCTCGGACTCCGTGACGACCGCGGCGGTCAGCAGGCTCATCGCCTCGACCGGGTCCTCGGACGGCGAGTAGTCCACGTCCACGTCGATGTTCGGCACGCCGTGCACGGTGAGCGTGGTGCTGCCGATGCCCTCCACCCGGACGCCCAGCGACTCCAGGAAGAAGCACAGGTCCTGGACCATGTAGTTGGAGGACGCGTTGCGGATGACGGTCGTGCCGTCGTGGCGGGCGGCGGCCAGCAGCGCGTTCTCCGTCACCGTGTCGCCGCGCTCGGTCAGCACGATGGGACGGCCCGGGGTCACCTTGCGGTCCACCCGCGCGTGGTACATGCCCTCGGTGGCCGCGATGTCCAGGCCGAACCGGCGCAGCGCGATCATGTGCGGCTCGATGGTGCGCGTACCGAGGTCGCAGCCGCCCGCGTACGGCAGCTTGAAGCCGTCCATGCGGTGCAGCAGCGGCCCGAGGAACATGATGATCGAGCGGGTGCGGCGGGCCGCCGTCTCGTCGATGGACGCCATGTCCAGCTCGGCCGGGGGCACGATCTCCAGGTCCACGCCACCGTTGATCCACCGGGTGCGTACGCCGATGGAGCCCAGTACCTCCAGAAGGCGGTACACCTCCTCGATGCGCGCGACGCGGCGCAGCACCGTGCGGCCCTTGTTCAGGAGCGTCGCACAGAGCAGCGCCACGCACGCGTTCTTGCTGGTCTTGACGTCGATCGAGCCGGAGAGCCGACGTCCGCCGACCACACGGAGATGCATCGGGCCGGCATAGCCGAGCGAGACGATCTCGCTGTCCAGCGCTTCACCGATTCGGGCGATCATCTCAAGGCTGATGTTTTGATTGCCGCGCTCGATACGGTTCACCGCGCTCTGGCTGGTGCTGAGCGCCTCGGCCAGCTGCGTCTGTGTCCAGCCCCGATGCTGACGGGCGTCACGGATGAGCTTGCCGATGCGTACGAGGTAGTCGTCTGCCATGACGGCAGGCTATCTCACATATGAGATGCCGCATCCGGAGGGGTCCGATGGGGTGACGGTGCCTCAGTGACGCTTGGCGCGGGTGGTGCGACGCCACCCGAAGGGGCCGGGGAGGTCCATCGAGGTCGTCCGGCGCCCCGTGCTGCTGTGCGTGTGCTTGGGGCCGTTCTTGCCGCCGGTGGTGACGGACCACGACTTCTTGTTGATGTTCAGCCGTACTCCGGGCAGGATCCGGAAGCTCTTGCGGAATGTGAGCGGCATGGGTGCCCCCTTCTCGTCGTCCGCCTCCGGGTACCCCGAATGCCGGTCGGTACGCCGAACGCCCTTGCGGCCGGGCCGGGTTCGCGCCCGCCCTGCCGGACCGGCCGGGCGTCACTGAATCCCTTGGGAGGGGGCACACGCCCTCCGGGCATGACCGTCCCGCGGTCATGTACTAGAGTTATCTCGACATCGAGATATCTGCCGAGGCGTGCCGCAGCCGCCCGAGACCGGTAAGGGTTACCTAACTTAGCCTGACCTTAGCGGATCGGCCAAGAGGGCGTGGCGGCAGGATGCGGTGGTACGCGCACATGAATGAAGGAGACTGTCGTGTCGGCGAACAGCTTCGACGCCCGTAGCACGCTCAGCGTGGGCGACGAGTCCTACGAGATCTTCCGGCTGGACAAGGTGGAAGGCTCGGCCCGCCTTCCGTACAGCCTCAAGGTCCTGCTGGAGAACCTGCTCCGTACCGAGGACGGCGCGAACATCACCGCCGACCACATCCGTGCTCTCGGCGGGTGGGACTCGCAGGCCCAGCCCAGCCAGGAGATCCAGTTCACGCCGGCCCGCGTGATCATGCAGGACTTCACCGGCGTGCCCTGCGTCGTGGACCTCGCCACCATGCGCGAGGCCGTGAAGGAGCTCGGCGGCGACCCGGCGAAGATCAACCCGCTGGC
This sequence comes from Streptomyces sp. NPDC127119, assembly GCF_042677425.1. NCBI lineage: Bacteria > Bacillati > Actinomycetota > Actinomycetes > Kitasatosporales > Streptomycetaceae > Streptomyces > Streptomyces sp. NPDC127119. The sequence goes on from NZ_JBHXTO010000001.1 coordinate 276,084, forward strand.
CCCGGCCGAGCTGGTCATCGACCACTCCGTCATCGCCGACAAGTTCGGCACCCACGACGCGTTCGCCCAGAACGTCGAGCTGGAGTACGGCCGCAACAAGGAGCGCTACCAGTTCCTGCGCTGGGGCCAGACCGCCTTCGACGAGTTCAAGGTCGTCCCGCCGGGCACCGGCATCGTCCACCAGGTCAACATCGAGCACCTGGCGCGTACGGTCATGGTCCGCAAGGGCCAGGCGTACCCCGACACGCTGGTCGGCACCGACTCCCACACCACCATGGTCAACGGCCTCGGTGTGCTCGGCTGGGGCGTCGGCGGCATCGAGGCCGAGGCCGCGATGCTCGGCCAGCCGGTCTCCATGCTCATCCCGCGCGTCGTCGGCTTCAAACTGACCGGTGAGCTCACGCCCGGCACCACCGCCACGGACCTCGTGCTCACGATCACCGAGATGCTGCGCAAGCACGGTGTCGTCGGCAAGTTCGTCGAGTTCTACGGCGAGGGTGTGGCGGCCACGAGCCTCGCCAACCGCGCCACCATCGGCAACATGTCGCCGGAGTTCGGCTCCACCGCCGCGATCTTCCCGATCGACGACGAGACGCTGAAGTACCTGCGCCTGACCGGCCGCGACGAGCAGCAGGTCGCGCTCGTCGAGGCGTACGCCAAGGAGCAGGGCCTCTGGCTCGACCCGGCCGCCGAGCCCGACTTCTCCGAGAAGCTGGAGCTGGACCTGGCGTCGGTCGTCCCGTCGATCGCCGGCCCGAAGCGCCCGCAGGACCGCATCGTCCTCGCGAACGCCTCGCAGAAGTTCGCGCAGGACGTCCGCAACTACGTCGAGGACGACGACGAGGCGGGCAAGGAGTCCTTCCCGGCCTCCGACGCCCCGGCCAGCAGCAACGGCGTACCGTCCCGCCCGACCACGGTCACGGCCGCGGACGGCTCGACGTACGAGATCGACCACGGCGCCGTCACCGTCGCCGCGATCACCTCCTGCACCAACACCTCGAACCCGTACGTCATGGTCGCCGCCGCGCTCGTCGCGAAGAAGGCCGTGGAGAAGGGCCTGACCCGCAAGCCCTGGGTCAAGACCACGCTCGCCCCGGGCTCCAAGGTCGTCACCGACTACTTCGACAAGGCGGGGCTCACCCCCTACCTCGACAAGATCGGCTTCAACCTCGTCGGCTACGGCTGCACCACCTGCATCGGCAACTCCGGCCCGCTGCCGGAGGAGGTCTCCAAGGCCGTCAACGAGCACGACCTCGCGGTCACCTCGGTCCTCTCCGGCAACCGCAACTTCGAGGGCCGGATCAACCCCGACGTCAAGATGAACTACCTGGCCTCCCCGCCGCTGGTCGTCGCGTACGCCATCGCGGGCTCCATGAAGGTGGACATCACCAAGGACGCGCTGGGCACCGACCAGGACGGCAAGCCGGTCTTCCTCGAAGACATCTGGCCGACCGAGGCCGAGGTCAACGACGTGGTGGCGAACACCATCGGCGAGGACATGTTCAACAAGTCCTACCAGGACGTCTTCGCGGGCGACGCCCAGTGGCAGGCCCTGTCCATCCCCACCGGCAACACCTTCGAGTGGGACGCGCAGTCCACCTACGTGCGCAAGCCCCCGTACTTCGAGGGCATGACGATGGAGACCACCCCGGTCTCCGACATCACCGGCGCGCGCGTGCTCGCCAAGCTGGGCGACTCGGTCACCACCGACCACATCTCCCCGGCCGGCGCCATCAAGGCCGACACCCCGGCCGGCAAGTACCTCACCGAGCACGGTGTGGAGCGTCGTGACTTCAACAGCTACGGCTCGCGCCGCGGCAACCACGAGGTCATGATCCGCGGCACGTTCGCCAACATCCGCCTGCGCAACCAGATCGCGCCGGGCACCGAGGGCGGCTACACCCGCGACTTCACCCAGGCGGACGGCCCGGTGTCGTTCATCTACGACGCCTCGCGCAACTACATCGAGCAGGGCACCCCGCTGGCCATCCTGGCCGGCAAGGAGTACGGCTCCGGCTCGTCCCGCGACTGGGCCGCCAAGGGCACCGCGCTCCTGGGCGTCAAGGCCGTCATCGCCGAGTCCTACGAGCGCATCCACCGCTCGAACCTCATCGGCATGGGTGTCATCCCGCTGCAGTACCCGGAGGGCCAGACCGCCGAGTCCCTGGGTCTGACCGGCGAGGAGGCCTTCTCCTTCACCGGCATCACCGAGCTGAACGAGGGCACCACCCCCCGTACGGTCAAGGTCACCACCGACACCGGTGTGGAGTTCGACGCGGTCGTCCGCATCGACACCCCCGGTGAGGCCGACTACTACCGCAACGGCGGCATCCTGCAGTACGTGCTGCGCAGCCTGATCGCCAAGTAGGCGCCCCGGCACGGCAGCCGGTACGACAGCCAGTACGGCATTCGAGGGCCGCACCCCCCGCAGGACGGGGGGTGCGGCCCTCCGCTCTTGCCCTCGCGCCGTCCCCCGCACCCCTCAAGGACTGCGCGGTTCCCCGCACCCCTGAAGGCTCGGCCGCGCCTTCGCCCCGCAAAGGGGCGCGGGGAACGGCGCGGCCGGCCACGGTGGACCCTTCAGAGGCCGCACCGGATGCGAGGACGCACGGCTCGGGCTCAGGTCCTGCACAGGGGGCTCCCAGGCGAAGGGGACAGGATCACCACATGTCTGGCACCCGAACCGAGCCCGTACGCGTGCTGATCGTCGACGACGAACCAGGTCTGACCGAACTGCTCTCCGTGGCCGTCACGGAAGCAGGCTGGCAGCCCTACCCGGCACCGGACGGCCGCTCCGCGCTGCGCGTGGCCCGCGCCCGCGCCCCGCACGCCGTCGTCCTCGACGGAATGCTCCCCGACCTGGACGGCATCCAGGTCCTGCGCCGACTGCGCCAGGAGAACCCGAAGCTGCCCGTCCTGATGCTCACCGCGCGCGACGCGCTGGAACACCGCATCGACGGCCTCGCCTCGGGCGCCGACGACTACGTGACGAAGCCCTTCTCCCTGGAGGAGGTCGTACTGCGGCTGCGCGCACTGCTGCGGCGCTCGGGCGCCGAGGACCGCAGGTCCGGCGGTTCCGTACGGGCCCTCGGAGACCTGGTGCTGACCGAGGAGACCCGTGAGGTGCACCGCGACGGTACGCGGATCCAGCTCACCGCCAAGGAGTTCGACCTGCTCAGCCTGCTGCTGAGCCACCCGCGCCAGGTGCTGAGCAAGACCCGGATCCTCGACCGGGTGTGGAGCAGCTGCTTCGACGGCGGAGGGAACCTCGTCGAGGTCTACATCTCCAGCCTCCGCCGCAAGATCGACAAGGGGCGGACACCGATGATCCACACTGTACGGGGTGTCGGGTACGCCATCAGACCGCCGGGGGACGGCAGATGAGGCCGCGCCTGCCGGAACGGCGTTCCCTGCGCACCTGTCTGCTGCTCTTCATCGGCGTCACCCTGGTCGTCGTCTGCGCGGCGATGGCGCTCACCACCGTCCTCGCCCAGCGCGCCTACCTGATCGGCAACCTCGACCAGCGCGTCACCGACGCCGCCGAACGCAGCCAGGGCGGACTGCAGCGCCGTACGGGCGACGACACGGACCTCGGCTTCCTGAACGAACGCGGACAGGCGGTCGGCACGCTGGCCGCCCGTTTCGCTGCCGATACCGATACCGATACCGCTGCCGACGGGACCGGACAGGTCATCGCGGCCCAAGTGGTCACGGACGACGGTACGCAGCAGACCCTCACCACCGCCCAGCGCGCCGCCCTGGACGGCATCGCCACCGACGGCTCCCTGCACACCCGCACGATCCCCGGCCTCGGCACCTACCGCGTGACCGCCATCGCGGGCGACGGCGTCCCCGTACTCACCGGGCTCCCGATGGACGACGTACAGGACATGATCGGCGGCCTCGTCCTGATCGAGGCCGCGGCGGGGGCACTCGGCCTGGCCGCCGCGGGCGTGGTCTGCGCCGTGGTGATACGCCGTCAGCTGCGGCCGCTGGGCAGGGTGGCCGCCACCGCCGTCGAGGTCTCGCGGGCCCCGCTGGGCCGGGGCGCGGTCACCGGCCTCACCCGGGTACGCGAACGGGACACCTACCCCGGCAGCGAGGCCGGGCAGGTCGGCGCCGCGCTCAACCGCATGATCGACCACGTGGAGTCCTCGCTCGCCGAACGCCAGCGCAGCGAGGAACGCATGCGGCGCTTCCTCGCCGACGCCAGCCATGAACTCCGTACACCCCTCGCGTCCATCGCCGGATACGCGGAACTGATGAACCGCGGCACCCAGCGGATCGAGCCCACGCTGGCCTGGCGGCGGGTCTCCGCCGAGTCGGCGCGCATGACGGGCCTCGTGGAGGACCTGCTGCTGCTCGCCCGACTCGACGAGGGGCGGCCGCTCCAGTCGTCCGAGGTCGACCTCGCGGCGCTGGTCGCCGAAGCGGTGTGGGACGCGCGGGCGGCGGGCGGCGGCCACGACTGGCAACTGGCGCTGCTCCTCGACACCCCCGCGCTCGTCCGCGGCGACGAGGCCCGCCTCCACCAGGTGGTGGCCAACCTGCTGGCCAACGCGCGGGTGCACACGCCCGCGGGTACGACGGTCGTCGCGTCGGTGGAGGCCACGGAGGCGCACTGCGTGATCCGTGTCCGCGACGACGGCCCCGGCATCCCGGCGCACCTGCTGCCCGCGGTCTTCGAACGCTTCACCCGGGGCGACGTGTCCCGTTCGCGGAACACCCCCGCCGACGGCGGCTCCGGCCTTGGCCTCGCCATCGTCGCGGCCATCGCGAGCGCCCACGGCGGCCACATAGACGTACAGAGTGCCCCGGGCCGCACGGAGTTCACGCTCACGCTGCCGCCGTCCCACGCGCTCGCGGAGGCACCCTCGGCGCCTCCTCCGACGGCACTGGCCACGAGCGACCCCCGCCCCGACCGCCACTGACCACCGAGCGTCCCGGACCCCACGGGCCGGAAGCCCCGCGCGACTCCCCGCGCCCCTCAAGGACGGGGCTGCGCCCCGGTCCGTAGGCCGGGAGTCGTGTGCGGGTGCGTTGTGGCCGGTCGCGCAGTTCCCCGCGCCCCTCAAGGACGGGGCTGCGCCCCGGTCCGCAGGCCGGGAGTCCTGTGCGGGCGCGTGGGGGTTGGTCGCGCAGTTCCCCGCGCCCCTTGAGGGCGGGGCTGCGCCCCGGTTCGCGGGTCGGGGGTCCTGTGCGGGTGCGTTGTGGCCGGTCGCGCAGTTCCCCGCGCCCCTCAAAGGCGGGGCTGCGCCCCGGCCTTTGTCTCCTCGGGGGCGGGGTCCGCGCCGTTTCCCGCGTTCCGGCCCTCGCCCCCTCAGGGGCGCGGGGAACTGCGCGGCCAGCCACAACGCACCCGCACCCGACCCAACAACCCCCTCCCACCACCCCCGCTTCAGCTGAGCCTCAGGTTGGCGAGCCACAGTCGTCCCACGCGGCCGTCCGCCAGGGACCGGTCCATGGCGTAGAGGGAGCCAGTTGCGATGACCGAGCCCGACACCGAGGGGCCCGCGGCGCAAGGGTCCGCGGCACAGACGGCACAGCCGTCACTGACAGGGCGTCAGGCCCACGCGAGCCGGCGCAACTTCATGCGCAAGGTCTTCTTCGCAAGCGGCGCCACCGCCGTCGCGACGATGGGCGGCGCCGGCGCCTGGGCCGCCCTCGCCGCGGACGAGTCCGACGCGACCGCCTCGACCGCCCCGAGCGGCGCTCCTACCGGCGCCCCCACCGGAGGTCCCGGCAACCAGTCCATCACCGAGGACTTCTTCGGCCTGACCACCGACGGCAAGAGGATCGACGACCTCTTCACGGTCCACTCCGAGGGCGTCACGACCGCCCCGGTGATCGCCGCGGCCAACGCCTTCCTGGCCGGGCTGAGCGCCACCCAGAGGTCGTCGACGCAGTTCACCGTGCACTCCACCGAGTGGCGACTGTGGAGCAACGTCGACGCGTACGACCGCCAGGGCGTCTCGATCGCCGACCTCTCCGACGAGCAACAGGCCCTCGGCAAGGCCCTGTTGAAGTCGGCGCTCAGTGCCGAGGGCCTGGAGACCACGGAGCGGATCCGCAGGATCAACCAGGCCGCGGGGGAGGCGATCGACAACACGAACTCCTTCAACGAGGAGGCCTTCTACTACACGGTGATGGGCACGCCGTCCGCCACCGAGCCCTGGGGCTTCCAGTTCGACGGGCACCACCTGGTCATCAACTACTTCGTGCTCGGCGGCCAGGTCGTCATGAGCCCGTGTTTCTGGGGCTCGGAGCCGACCGAGATGGAGATCGACGGCACGACGGTCTCCGTGTGCAAGGAGGAGGTGAGGGCGAGCCTCGCCTTCATCAACTCCCTCACCGCGGCCCAGCGCACGGTCGCGGTCGAGTCCACGACCAAGTCGAACGAGTCCATGAAGGCGGGCGCCTTCGCCGACAACGCCGTCCAGGAGTACACCGGCATCCGCGGCACGGCCCTCACCGGCGCCCAGAAGCTGAAGCTCCTCGGCATCGTCGAGGCTTTCACGGGCCGGGCCAAGGCCGATGTCGCCAGGGCCCGACTGGCCGAGGTGCGGGCCCACCTGAACGACACCCACGTCACCTGGTCGGGCGGCATCGCGGACGACTCCGCCTTCTACGTCCGGGTGCACAGCCCGGTCGTCTGGGTGGAGGTCGACTGCCAGGCCCCCGGCCCGCTCGCGGGTGCGTACGGCGCCTCGCAGGGCAGCGGCGCCACCCAGATGCACGTCCACTCCGTCATCCGCACCCCGAACGGCAACGACTACGGGAAGGAGCTTCTGCGACAGCACTACCTGACGTCCCCTCACCACCGCTGAGGGGACCCGGCGCCTTGGGCGTCCGAGAGTCACCCGTCATCGCCAGGGGGGCCCCCCGCCAGCGGCGCCCCGCACCCCGCAAGCGAGTACCAGATGATCAGCCCCGCCGACCAGGCGAACCGCACGGGGGGGGTGCGC
>NZ_JBHXTO010000001.1:283058-304401 GCF_042677425.1 Streptomyces sp. NPDC127119
CACAAGGGCAAGTAGCTTCTCCCACACCACTCCCTCAGGACCCCCCCCCCCCGCTGCGGGCACCCGGCGCGTTGGGCGTCGCAGTGCCACCCGACTTCGCGTGGGCCGCACCCGTCGGGGTGCGGCCCTCGCGCGTCAGCCGTTTACATGTGCATCGCGCCGCGCTAGCTTCGACAGCACGTGGGGTGGGAGCGCTCCCATTCCGGGTGGACCGGAACCCGCCCCGGGACCGCCCCCACCCCACACATCCCGCACGTACACCACGCGCACCCCACACGGCCTGTGAACGAAGGGATGGTCAGTACTGTCATGAGCCTGACAATAACGCCGGCCCCGCCACCCGAGCGCCCCCCACGCGCCCCACGCCGCTCACCGCTGCGCGGCTTCCCGCTTCCCGCCCGCGGCAGAGCCTTCCTCCTCATCCTGCTGGCCCTGGTCGTCACGGTCCCGGCCCTCGGCCTGGTCGTCTCGGCGGGCGGCGAGGCCGAGGCCCACGGCACCCCGATGAAGCCCGCCAGCCGCACCTTCCTGTGCTGGCAGGACGCGCTCACCGACACCGGTGAGATCAAGCCGATCAACCCGGCCTGCAAGGCGGCCCAGCAGGTCAGCGGCACGACGCCGTTCTACAACTGGTTCTCGGTCCTGCGCTCCGACGGGGCCGGCCGCACCCGCGGCTTCGTGCCGGACGGCGAACTGTGCAGCGGCGGCAACACCAACTTCACCGGCTTCAACACCCCGAGCGCCGACTGGCCGCTCACCCACCTCACCTCGGGCGCGACCGTCGACTTCTCCTACAACGCCTGGGCCGCGCACCCGGGTTGGTTCTACGTCTACCTCACCAAGGACGGCTACGACCCGACCAAGGCGCTCACCTGGAACGACATCGAGGCGCAGCCGTTCCTGAGCGTCGACCACCCGCCGCTCAACGGCTCCCCGGGCACGGTCGAGGCCAACTACTCCTGGTCCGGGCGGCTTCCGGCGGGCAAGTCGGGCCGCCACCTCGTCTACATGGTCTGGCAGCGCTCGGACAGCGCGGAGACCTTCTACTCCTGCTCCGACATCGTCTTCGACGGCGGCAACGGAGAGGTGACCGGCATCCACGACCCGGGCAACCCGACCGAGCCCCCGGCCGGCGCCTGCTCCGCAGCCCGCCGTACGACGGGCAGTTGGTCGGGCGGCTACCAGTCCGAGGTGACCGTCACCAACAGCGGTGACGTGCCGCTGCTCGGCTGGATGGTCGACTGGTCGCTGCCGACCGGGCAGTCCGTGGCCAGTCTCTGGAGCGGCAACGCCACGTACAGCGGTCAGAACGTGATGGTCCACAACGCCGACTGGAACGGGTCGCTCGATCCGGGCGAGAGCACCACGTTCGGTTACGTCGTCCAGGGCTCCGGAGGTGATACGGAGACCGCTCTGCCGTGCCGGCCGGGCTGAGCCGGTCCGGGACCGGCCCCGTACGCTCCGGGGCGGGATTCTCCCGGGCTGCTCTGGGCGGACCCGGTGGCCGTAATCCACCGGGTCCGCGAGCCGGGCAGGTCGGGGGAATGCCTGGCCGGAGGGGATGAGGTCGTGCGGACCACGGACACGACAACGTTGTCCGGCGGTCTCAAAACGACTCTACCTCTCCAACGGAGCGCACAGGCAGCCCAGTTGGAATCTTGAGCCACTTCTGAGGTTGGTACGGTCTCCCGCGGGAGGGCTCATGAACGAGCGGGACACGGTACGGCGCCCGGCTGCCGTCCGCCTGGCACTGGTGATGCTGCTGACGCTGGGCGGCCTCACCGGCTGCGGCACCCTCGCGGACACCGGGAAGAAGTCGTCGATCGCGGTGCCGGACCTGTTCTATCTCCGGCCGCACGGGGACGGCTCCGGGCCCGAGAAGAAGATGCCCTTCCACGTCCAGGCCGAGGACGTACAGGCCAGGAGGGACTTCAGCACGCAGGACCACCGGCTCACCGTGGACGTCACCGGGTCGGGGCAGGCCGTACGGCTCAAGATCTCGGACATCCGCAAGAAGAACCCCCGCTGTTCCGGATCCGCCACCCGGGTCGTCTGCAAGGTGAGCGGCGTCTACGACAGTTGGTCCGACCTGGACCGGGTCTATCCGTACGCCGCCCCGGGAGGGAAGGCCGGCGACAGCGAGACGGTCCGCTTCCGCTTCAGTACGAAGCAGGGGAGGACGCTCACCGCCCGCACCCGGGTCGTCGTCGGCGAACCCGTCGTCAAGGTGCGCACGACGAAGCTGTTCGAGGACGTCGGGCCCGGCTCCGTCCTGCGCGCACCCCTCGTGGTCCGCAACACCGGGGAGGTGCCCGTGCGGGGCGTCGGGCTGATGCTCGGCGTCGGCAGCGGACTGAGTTTCGAGGGCCGGCACCGCAACTGCCGCTATCCGGGGGCGCAGAAGGGCACTCTCGCGGTGTGCGAGTTCCCCGAGCTGCACATCCCCGCCGGGAAGGCGGTCGTCCTCCACCCGGATCTGACGCTGGACGTCGCCACCACGCAGCTGTACACCTCGTTCAGCCAGCAGGCGTGGGCCCTGGACATGGGCCCCGCGCAGTACAGCGTCGTACCCGAGGGCGGCGACCCCGGCGACGGCCCGCGGCTGACGGCCGCGACCGCGAAGGGACCCGACCTGGAGGGGACGTTCGCCGGCGGTGACGTGGGGAGCGAGGTCCAGGTGGACACCCACGCCGACTTCGAGGTCCTCCCCGTCGAGGTGAGCGGCGCGCGGGGCACCGAGCACACCGTGCGCCTGAAGGTGCGCAACAACGGGCCCGCCACCCCCGGGAGCACCAGACTGCTGTTCACCCCGCCGCCGGGCGCCACCGTGGTCGGGCAGCCCGAGGAGGCCATCGACGAGGACGTGTACGAGCCCTCCTGCGAGCTGGACAAGGGCACGTACTCCTGCCCCGTGCGGAGCGGGCTCGCAGCGGGGGAGTCGGGCACCTTCGAGTTCACGCTCCGGCTCGGCGGGCCGGGCGAGGGCGGTGTGCGGGTGATCGACACCGCCGACACCGACCGCCGCGACCCCGACCCCGCCAACGACACGGCACCGGTTACCGTCCTGCGGTAACCGGTGCCGTGTGCGGGTGAAGGGCCGGGTCAGCCCAGGAGTTCCACCTCCGCCAGCGTCGCCTCACCGTCGAGGACCAGGCGGTACTTGGCGTACGTGCCGGGTGCCGTCACCGAGAAGGCCCGCGTCTGCTTGTCCCAGGCGAAGGACTGCCCGGAACGCTTGTCGAGGTCCTTCCACGTGGTTCCGTCGGACGAGCCCTGGAGGACCCAGCCCTTGGGAGCCTTGGCCCCGTCGGCCGACGTCAGCGTGTACTGCACGGCCTTGACCGGGTCGGCGGTCGGCAGGTCGGCGGACGTGACGGTGGCGTTCGTGTTCGAGGTGTTGTCGAACAGCGGGCCCTCGCCCTTGACGGCGTCGGTCCGGGGAGCCGGCACCTTGTCGTCCTGCGTGATCGACACGGGCGCCGCGTTCTTGCCGGTGCCCCACGAGGACGGCTTCGATCCCATGTCGAACTCGACCACCGCGCCGCGCGAGAGCACCGAGTGCGGGAGCGAGGTCGACGTCCACTTCTTGCCGTTGACCTTCAGGCCCTGCACGTAGACGTTCTTCGCGCTGTTCTTCGGGGCCTTCACGACGAGGTCCCGGCCGTTCTCCAGGTGCACGGTCGCCTTCTTGAACAGGGGCGACCCGACGGCGTACTCGCCGCTGCCCATGACCAGCGGGTAGAAGCCGAGCGAGGAGAAGAGGTACCAGGCCGACTGCTCGCCGTTGTCCTCGTCGCCGTGGTAGCCCTGGCCGATCTCGCTGCCCGTGTAGAGCCGCGAGAGGACCTCACGCACGTTCTTCTGGGTCTTCCAGGGCTGGCCGGCCGCGTCGTACATGTAGTTGACGTGGTGGGCCACCTGGTTGGAGTGCCCGTACATGCCCATGCGGACGTCGCGGGCCTCGGTCATCTCGTGGATGACGCCCCCGTACGAGCCGACGAACTCGGGCCCGGCGGTCTCCGGGGTGCCGAAGTACGTGTCCAGCTTCTCCGCGAGACCCGACCGGCCGCCGTAGAGGTTGGCCAGCCCGCGCGAGTCCTGCGGCGCGGTGAACGCGTACCCGTAGCCGTTGGTCTCCGTGTAGTCGTAGCCCCACACACGCGGGTCGTACGTGTCGGAGGCCACCCGCCAGTCGCCCTTGGCGTCCCGGCCCTGGAAGAAGCCGGCCTTCGAGTCGAAGAGGTTGACGTAGTCCTGGGCGCGGTTGAGGAAGTACGCGGCCTCCTCCTTGTACTTCTTCTTGCCGGTCTCCTTGTAGAGCGCCTCGCCCATCTTGGAGATGCCGTAGTCGTTGAGGTAGCCCTCCAGCGCCCACGACAGGCCCTCGTGGGTGTCGGTGCTCGTGTAGCCGATGAAGGGCGAGGTGGTCATGCCCTTGCGGCCGACGCCCGAGGAGGGCGGCACGACGGTCGCGTTCTTCACGGCCGCGTCGTACGCCGACTCCGCGTCGAAGTCGACGCCCTTGACGTACGCGTCGGCGAACGCCACGTCGGAGGACGTGCCGGTCATCAGGTCCGCGTAACCGGGCGAGGACCAGCGCGAGGTCCAGCCGCCGTCCTTGTACTGCTGTACGAAGCCGTCGACCATCTCACCGGCCTGGCCGGGCGTCAGGAGCGAGTAGGCGGGCCACGTCGTCCGGTAGGTGTCCCAGAAGCCGTTGTTGACGTACACCTTGCCGTCGACGATCTTCGCGCCGGTGTGCGTCGGGGTGTCCGGGCCCGGCATCGCCGAGAACGGCGAGGCGTACTGGTACTTGCCGCCGACCTTCTCGAAGCCGGAGTTCGGGTACAGGTACAGCCGGTAGAGGCTGGAGTACAGCGTCGTCAGCTGGTCGGGGGTCGCGCCCTCGACCTCGACCTTGCCCAGGATCTTGTCCCACGCCTGCTGGGCGCGCGACTTGACCTTGTCGAAGGACGTGCCGTCCGGGATCTCCTGGCGGAGGTTGTCCTTGGCCTGGTCGATGCTGATGAGCGAGGTCGCGATGCGCAGGGTGACCGTGCGGTCCGCGCCGGGCTGGAACTTCAGGTAGCCCTTGACCCCGGTGGAGCTGCCGTCCTTCACGGGCGCGTCGAAGGTCCCGTACACGAAGAGGCGGGTGGCGCCCGTCGACAGCCCGGACTTCACGTCCGAGTAGCCGGTGAAGGTGCCGCTCTCCTTGTCGAGGGTCAGGCCCGCCTGGTCCGTGACGTTGTCGAAGAGGACGTTCGCGTCGTCACCGGGGAAGGTGAACCGCAGGGCCGCCGCGTGGTCCGTCGGCGTCATCTCCGTCTTCAGCCCGTTCTCGAACGTCACGCCGTAGTAGTACGGGCGTGCCGTCTCGTTCTCGTGCCTGAAGGGCAGCGCGCGGGCGGTGCGGCCCGTCTCCGGGGTGCCGGACGCGGCCGACGGCATCACCTGGAAGGTCTGCCGGTCGCCCATCCAGGGGCTCGGCTCGTGGCTCGCGCTGAACGCCTGGACGGTCGGCAGGTTGTCCGCGTTGTTGGAGCGCGCGTAGTCGTACAGCCAGCTCAGCGAACCCGCGTTCGTCACCGGGGTCCAGAAGTTGAAGCCGTGCGGCACGGCCGTGGCCGGGAAGTTGTTGCCGCGCGAGAACCCGCCGCTGGAGTTGGTGCCGCGGACGGTCGACGCGTAGTCCGAGAGGTGCGCCTTCGGCTTCCCGGGCTTCTGCACGCTCAGCTTGACGTCGTCCAGCCAGCCGCGGAACTTGGCGGGCCCCTTCGGGGAGTCGTACGCGACCAGGATGCGGTCGACGGTCCGGCCGGCCGCGACCGAGCCGATCCGCGAGGTGACGTTGTTCCACTGGTTGACGTACAGCACCTTCGAGGCGCCCTGGCCCTGCGGTGTCAGCGCGAACCCGTGCTGGTCCTGGGCGCGCAGATCACTGAGGTAGGTGCCGTCCGTGAAGGCGAGGTCGACCGACACGTTCGTGGCGTCGTAGTCCCGGTCGCCGTCCGCCATCGACGGGAAGATCCGGTACGCCAGCTCGGTGTCGCGGCCGACGGCCACGTTCACGTCGAAGACCTTGTTGTACGAGTAGGCGCGGCCGTCCGCGTTGTGGGTGCCCGCGTACCGCAGCGCCTTCTTGCCGGTGAAGCCCGCGCCCGCCTTGGCCGTCGGGGAGCCGCTCGGACCGCGGTCCACGAGGGAGAGCATGTCCTTGGGCGTCGGGTCCTCCTCGTCGCCCGTGGAGAACTGGACGTCGGCGAGCTGCAGGGCGTCGGAGGCGCCCTTGTTCTTGGTGATGTCGAGCCGGAAGTGCTGGTACTCGGCCGGTTCGCCGAGCTTGTACGACTTCGTCTGGAACCGCTCGCCGAAGGACTCGCCGGCCCGGGTGTCGAGGGTCTTCCAGTCCTTGCCGTCCGTGGAGCCCTGGAAGGTCCAGTCGACGGGGTCGCGCTCGTCGTGGTCGTTGGCCGACGTGAGCGCGTACGTGAGCAGCTTGACGGGGGCGTCCAGCTCGAACTCCACCCAGCCGGTGGGCGCGAAGGTCAGCCATTTGGTGCTGGGCTCGACATCGGTGAGGTTCTCCTTCACCTCGCCCCCGCCGGTGTTCTCGGCGCTCGCGCGGACCTCCGTGACGTGGTCCGTCACATTGCCGGGGATGCCGCTGCTGAACCCGCCGTCGACCCCCGAGGCGCGCTTGGTGCCGTCCGCCGAGGTGTCGACCGTGTTGAGCCAGTCGGGTGCGGGTTCACCCGTCTCGAAGGAGGAACCGAACTCCCGATCCGCCGCCGCCGCTTCACCGGGACGGGCTACGGCGGCGCCCTGCGAGGCCACCACCAGTGCGAATGCGGCCGCTCCGAGGACCGCCGTGGAACCCCACCCGTGCCTCGTTCCGAGCCGGGATCTGTACAGAGACCCTTGCCGAGATCTGTGGTGCATGCGCCAGCACCCTCCCTGTCACGTGCGCCTGGACAACGTTGTCAAATTCGCTGCGCAGGTCCAGTAGGGAGTCAAGTGACCAGTGATGTCAAGGGTGTTGTATGTGGCGTACGGGGGTACCGCCGAAAGCCGACTCGACGGCCCCCTCGTGGGCCCACCTGTCGGCTACCTGTTCGGGCACTGATCGTTGCCTGATCACGCCCTGTGTGACAAGCCTGCGGGCAGCTCATATTTCCGCGAGGTCTCACTTCGGGAAAGAGTGTCGGCCAACTGTGCATTCGATCTTGCTCCGTTGGCGGGAAGTGGACTATACCTGTCGGCGTCCGCCCGATCGTTCGACCGGTCGCGGGCAGGTGGTTGCCGGCAGGCGAGGGGGCACGGCGAACAGCGACGTGCCGCGCATTCCTGCGGCTCCCGGTATTCCAGGCACGATCCAGCTCTACTGATGTTCCCTCGCTCAAGCGCCGGGCAGACCGTCCGACCTGTTTTTCCTGCCGGGGGACCGGGGGTTTCCCCCGGGTAATGCAGTACCAACCGCGGTGCCGGGGAGGGTCCGGTTCACCGCCTGAGTCCTGACGAAGGCGAGGACTTGAGCATGGGATCCACTTCCGCACACAACGACCGCGAGGGTGTCGGCCGGCGCGACCTGATCAAGCGGTCCGCCGCGCTCGGTCTGATCACCGTACCCACGATGGGCTTTCTGTCCGCGTGTGCCAGCGGCGACAGCGGCGGCGATGAAAAGGTCGACAAGGGCAAGAAGACCAAGGAGAACCCGCTCGCCGTCAATGAGACCGCGCCGCTGGAGATCGTGATCTTCGACGGCGGTTTCGGCACGCAGTACGCCGAGGACGCCAAGGCCGTCTACGAGAAGAAGTTCCCCAAGGCGAAGGTCAAGTTCTCCTCGACCCAGAAGATCCAGTCGGTCCTGCAGCCGCGCTTCAACCAGGGGACCCCGCCGGACCTGATCGACAACTCGGGTGCCGAGCAGATGGACATGGGTGTCCTGGTCGGCAAGAAGCAGCTCGCCGACCTCACCACGCTGCTGGACTCGCCGTCCTACGACGACCCGGCCAAGAAGGTCCGCGACACCCTGCGCCCCGGCATCGTCGAGATGGGCCAGTTCGACGGCGACCCGGTCTGGATCATGTACTACGCGTACACCGTCTACGGCGTGTGGTACTCCCAGAAGGCGCTGGACGGCCTGGACGCGGAGTACCCGGAGACCTGGGACGACATGCTCGCGGTCTGCGCCAAGGCGAAGAAGAAGGGCATCGCGGGCTGGACGTACGCGGGCAAGTACCCGTACTACGTCCCCTTCTCGCTCTACCCGATGATCGCCAAGGTCGGTGGCCGTGAGGTCCTGGACGCCATCGACAACCTGGAGCCGAACGCCTGGAAGCACCCGGCCGTCAAGACCTGTTTCGAGGCGTACTACGAGCTGTACAAGAAGGGCTACATCCTCAAGGGCACCCCGGGCCTGGACCACATCCAGTCCCAGACCGCCTGGACCGAGGGCAAGGCGCTCTTCATCCCGAACGGCTCCTGGGTGGAGAACGAGGCGGCGAAGACCATGCCGAAGGACTTCGACCTCGCGGTGAACGCGCCCAGCGGCATCGACAGCTCGGACAAGATGCCCTTCGGCACCATCTGGGCCTCGGGCGGCGAGCCCTTCATCGTCCCCGCGAAGGCCAAGAACACCGAGGGCGGCATGGAGCAGCTGCGCATCATGCTCGGCGAGGCCTCGTCGAAGAACTTCACCTCGTCGGTCAAGTCGCTGACGGCCTTCAACGGCGGCACCGACGGCATCGAGCTGACACCGGGTCTGAAGTCCGGGGTCGCGGCCCTGGAGAAGGCCGGCGACAACGTGGTCAACCCGCGCATCCAGGACTGGTACGTGGCGCTCCAGAAGGAGAAGATCGGCGTCGGCGGCCTCGGCGAGATGATGGCCGGCCGCCTCACCCCGGTCGAGGCCATCAAGAAGATCCAGGGTTACGCCGACGAGGCGGCCAAGGACGACAGCATCCAGCACTACAAGCACCAGTGAGCGCGGCCGGGGCCCCGGACACCTTCCGGGGCCCCGGTTCTCGTTGTGCGGCGTCGACGGCACCCCCCGCGGGAAGATCGGGTCGGTAGGAATGCAACACGGTAAATACCGTTTCATCGTGGGGTTCTTGACGGCCCCCCTGGCCATTTACGGCCTGTTCGTCATCTGGCCCTTCATCCAGTCCATCTACTACTCGTTCACGGACTGGAGCGGTCTCAGCCCCGAGTTCAAAATGGTGGGCTTCAAGAATTACACGAGACTGCTGGACGACGAGGTCTTCTGGAAGTCGTTGCAGCACAGCGTGATGCTGGTGGTGCTGCTGCCGCTGGTGACGCTCACCCTGGCGCTGTTCTTCGCCTTCATGCTCAATGTCGGAGGACGGCGGCGGAAGAATGCCGCGATCACCGGAGTCCGGGGATCCGCCTTCTACAAGGTGGTCTACTTCTTTCCGCAGGTGCTGTCGATCGCGATCGTCGCGCTGCTGTTCCAGTTCGCCTTCAACCCCAACAGCGGTGCGATCAACTCGTTCCTGAAAGCGATCGGTCTGGACAGCGTGCAGCCCGACTGGCTCGGTGACCCGGACTTCGCCCTGTGGTGCATCTTCGCGGTCCTGGTCTGGTGCACCGTCGGATTCTTCGTGGTGCTCTTCTCCGCGGGAATGGCCTCCATCCCCAAGGACTACTACGAGGCGGCGCTGCTGGACGGCGCGAACCGCATCACGACCTTCTTCAGGATCACCCTGCCGCTGCTCTGGGACACCGTGCAGTCCGGCTGGGCCTACGTGGGCATCCTGGCGCTCGGCGCCGAGTCCTTCGCGGTCGTGCAGATCATGACCGTGGGCCCCGGCGGTCCCGACTACTCGACGACCGTCCTGCCGCTGTACGTCTACCAGAAGGCGTTCCGCGACGGCCAGGCCGCCTACGCGACGACGATCGGTGTCGCCCTGCTCTTCGTGACGCTGCTGTTCGTGGCGGTCGTGATGAAGCTGGGCCGACGCGAGCGGCTGGAGTACTGATGCGAACCGAGTTCACCGAGCCGCGAGGAGGCCACGCATGAAGACGACCGACACGCCTCCCGCCGACACCACGGGGGAGCGGCCACCCGTAGCGAAGACGGCGCCCTCGTCCGCGCCGCGGGAGAAGGCCACCGGCAGGACGCTCAACGTCTTCTCGCACGGCTTCCTGATCCTCTGGGCGTTCATGGTCGCGATGCCGCTGCTCTGGGCGGTGATGACCTCCTTCAAGACGGACAAGGAGATCTTCAGTTCGCCCTGGGCGCTGCCCGACACGCTGCACTTCGACAACTGGTCGCGCGCCTGGACCGAAGCGAACATGAGCGACTACTTCCTCAACACGATCATCGTGGTGGGGTTCTCGCTCCTCGGCACCATGCTGCTGGGCTCCATGGCCGCGTACGTCCTCGCGCGCTTCGAGTTCCCCGGGAACCGCTTCATCTACTTCCTCTTCATCGGAGGGATGAGCTTCCCGATCATCCTGGCGCTGGTCCCGCTGTTCTACGTCATGCAGAACCTCGCCCTGCTGAACACGCTGCCCGGACTGATCCTGGTCTACATCGGCTACTCGCTGCCGTTCACCGTGTTCTTCATGACGTCGTTCTTCCGCACCCTGCCGACCTCGGTGGCCGAGGCGGCCTTCGTGGACGGCGCCTCGCACACCAGGACGTTCTTCCAGGTGATGCTGCCGATGGCCAAGCCCGGCCTGATCAGCATCACCATCTTCAACTTCCTGGGGCAGTGGAACCAGTACCTGCTGCCGACGGTGCTCAACACCGAGCCGGAGAACAAGGTGCTCACCCAGGGCCTCGTCCAGCTCGCCGTCAGCCAGGGCTACAAGGGTGACTGGTCCGGACTGTTCGCGGGCCTGGTGATGGCGATGCTGCCCGTGCTGGCCGCGTACATCGTCTTCCAGCGCCAGGTCGTGCAGGGGCTGACGGCGGGGGCGCTCAAGTAACGGCCGGGTCATCGGTTCGGTTTGTGAGGGTGGTCCCGGATTGGAGCCGGGGCCACCCTCGCGTCACGGGCGCCCGCACGCCCCTCTCTTGCTCAACCTCTTGACGGGAGTCGACGCCAACGGCTCTGCTTAGAGTTCACTAGTTGGACATAGACGGGGTCTCACCGAGGCGACCCCGTACGCAGGAGGTCGTCGTGGAGACTCCGGGGTCGCAGTCGTCGCTGCACCGAGCCAATCTCGAACGGGTCGTACGCGCGGTGCGCCTGGCCGGGTCGCTCACGCAGGCGGAGATCGCGAGGACGACGGGCCTGTCCGCGGCCACGGTCTCCAACATCGTGCGGGAGCTGAAGGACGGCGGGACGGTCGAGGTCACACCCACCTCGGCCGGTGGCCGAAGGGCCCGCAGCGTCAGCCTGAGCGGCGACGCCGGCATTGTCATCGGCGTCGACTTCGGCCATACGCATCTGCGGGTCGCCGTCGGCAACCTCGCCCACCAGGTGCTGGCCGAGGAGTCCGAGCCGCTCGATGTGGACGCGTCCGCCGCACAGGGCTTCGACCGGGCGGAACAGCTGGTCAACCGCCTGATCGCGGCCACCGGCGTGGAGCGTTCGAAGGTCGCGGGGGTGGGTCTCGGCGTGCCCGGGCCGATCGACGTGGAGTCCGGCACGCTCGGCTCCACCGCGATCCTGCCGGGCTGGACCGGCACCAAGCCCGCGGAGGAGCTCCAGGGGCGTCTGGGCGTCCCCGTGCACGTCGACAACGACGCCAACCTCGGAGCCCTCGGGGAACTCGTCTGGGGGAGCGGCAGGGGCGTCCGTGACCTGGCCTACATCAAGGTGGCCAGCGGTGTCGGCGCCGGACTCGTGATCAACAGCGAGATCTACCGCGGCCCGGGTGGCACAGCGGGAGAAATCGGGCATATTACTCTTGACGAGTCCGGCCCTGTCTGCCGCTGCGGCAACCGGGGCTGCCTGGAGACCTTCGCGGCGGCGCGCTACGTGCTGCCGCTTCTCCAGTCCAGCCACGGCACGGATCTGACCATGGAAGGTGTCGTACGGCTGGCACGGGACGGAGATCCTGGCTGTCGTCGGGTGATCGCCGACGTCGGCCGACATATCGGCAGTGGAGTGGCGAATCTGTGCAACCTGCTCAATCCGAGCCGGGTGGTGCTCGGCGGTGATCTCGCCGAGGCCGGAGAGCTCGTGCTGGGCCCCATCAGGGAGTCCGTCGGCCGCTATGCGATCCCCAGTGCGGCACGTCAACTATCCGTTCTGCCAGGGGCACTTGGCGGTCGGGCGGAGGTCCTAGGGGCACTCGCCCTCGCGCTGGGCGAGATGGGCGATTCAACCCTTTTGGACGGATCGCTCACCGCTGTAACACCTGCCTTCACTTAGAGAACGGATGGCAGCGTTGCCATTCCGTTAAGGATTTACTTCTTGACGTCGCACGTGCGGCCGAGTTGACTTCCAGCCACCTCGGCCGCAACGTCGCGGCCTCGTCAGGGAGGTTTCTGAAGTGAATACGCGTATGCGTCGCGCCGCCTTTGCCGTTGCCGCTGGTGCGATGGCCGTCTCGCTGGCTGCCTGTGGCAGCGCCGAGGAGTCCGGCGACAAGAGCGACTCCACGAAGTCCGCCGCCAAGGGCGACAACATCAAGGTCGGCCTCCTCCTTCCGGAGAACCAGACCGCGCGGTACGAGAAGTTCGACAAGCCCTTGATCGAGAAGAAGGTCAAGGAGCTCACGAACGATAAGGGCGAGATCGTCTACGCCAACGCCAAGCAGGACGCCACCACGCAGTCCCAGCAGGTCGACACGATGATCACCAACAAGGTGGACGTGCTGATCGTGGACGCGGTGGACTCCAAGGCCATCGCCAACGGCGTGAAGAAGGCCAAGGACGCCGGCATCCCCGTCGTCGCGTACGACCGCCTCGCCGAGGGCCCGATCGACGCCTACACCTCCTTCGACAACGAAGAGGTCGGCCGCGTCCAGGGCAAGGCGCTCCTGGAGGCCCTGGGCGACAAGGCCAAGCCCTCCGCGAAGATCGTCATGATGAACGGCGCGGTCACCGACCCGAACGCCGCCCTCTTCAAGAAGGGTGCCCTCTCCCAGCTCGACGGCAAGGTGGACATCGCCAAGTCGTACGACACCAAGGAGTGGAAGCCGGAGAACGCCAACGCCAACATGGAAGGCGCCATCTCGGCGATCGGCAAGGACAAGATCGTCGGCGTCTACTCCGCCAACGACGGCATGGCCGGCGGTATCATCACCGCCCTCAAGGCCGCGGGCGTCTCCCCGCTGCCGCCCGTCACCGGCCAGGACGCCGAGCTCGCGGGTGTGCAGCGCATCGTCTCGGGCGACCAGTTCATGAGCGTCTACAAGTCCTACCCGCAGGAGGCGGACGTCGCCGCGCAGATGGCCGTCGCGCTCGCCAAGGGCGAGAAGCTCGACTCCATCGCCAAGGACTCGGTCGACAGCCCCACCACCAAGGGCGTCCCGTCGGTGCTGGTCCCGGTCGTCTCGCTGACCAAGGCCAACATCAACGACACCGTCATCAAGGACGGCATCTACACGATCGACGAGATCTGCACCGCCAAGTTCAAGGCCGCCTGTGACAAGGCCGGCCTGAAGTAGGCAACGACAAGTCCCTTACCGCGTACGGGAATTCGGTCCACTGAATTCCCGTACGGGTCTGTGGTCCGCGAGAATGCGGTCCATGAGGGACGGTCGTACCCGAAGCCCCTCCGGCGCCCCGCAATCACCAGCCCCGCAGCTAGGGCGGGGCGCCGGACGGAACACTTCCTCCCCCCAAACTCTTCTGCACAACCTCCCGCCGGGTCAGGCGGCGAAGGAGATGGTTAACGTGTCCGCTACGCCTGTTCTGGCGTTGCGCGGGGTCTCGAAGCGATTCGGTGCCGTTCAGGCGCTCACCGACGTAGAGCTCGAGGTCCACGCCGGTGAGGTGGTCGCCCTGGTGGGCGACAACGGCGCCGGAAAGTCCACGCTGGTGAAAACGATCGCCGGCGTGCACCCGATCGACGAGGGTGTCATCGAATGGGACGGCAAGGCCGTCCAGATCAACAAGCCGCACGACGCCCAGCACCTGGGTGTCGCGACGGTCTACCAGGACCTCGCGCTGTGCGACAACATCGACGTCGTCGGCAACCTCTACCTGGGCCGTGAGCTGAAGAAGCGCGGCATCCTGGACGAGGTCGAGATGGAGCGCCGCTCGCGCGAACTGCTCCAGACGCTGTCGATCCGCATCCCCAGCGTGCGCATCCCGATCGCCTCGCTCTCCGGCGGTCAGCGCCAGACCGTGGCCATCGCCCGCTCCATGCTCGGTGAGCCCAAGCTGGTCATCCTCGACGAGCCCACCGCGGCCCTCGGTGTCGAGCAGACCGCCCAGGTCCTCGACCTGGTCGAGCGGCTGCGCGAGCGCGGCCACGCCGTCCTGCTCATCAGCCACAACATGGCCGATGTGAAGGCCGTCGCCGACAAGGTGGCCGTGCTCCGGCTCGGCCGCAACAACGGCGTCTTCGAGGTCAAGGCGACCTCGCAGGAAGAGATCATCTCCGCCATCACCGGTGCCACGGACAACGCCGTGACCCGCCGTGCGGCGCGCAGCAACGGGGAGGCTCAGAAGTGAGCATCGACAAGACCTCCGCCAGCACGGACGAGCACGCCGTCGCGAACCCCGAGGCCGCCGCCGACGCGGTGACCGTGGTCGACCCCAGGCTGCTCGTGCGCGAGCAGGGCCTGGCCGGCTACGTCGGCGAGTTCAAGCGGAAGATGAAGGGCGGTGACCTGGGCTCCGTCCCGGTCGTCCTCGGCCTCATCGTCATCTGCATCATCTTCCAGAGCCTGAACTCGGCCTTCCTCTCCGCCGAGAACCTCAACAACATCGCCGTCGCGATGGTCGCCACCGGCATGATGTCGGTCGGCATCATCTTCGTGCTGCTGCTCGGCGAGATCGACCTGTCGGTCGGCTCGGTCAGCGGTGTGGCGGGTGCCATCACCGCCGTACTGAGCGTCACGCACGGTGTGAACGAGTGGCTGGCCGTCCTCATCGCCCTCGCGAGCGGTGCGGCCATCGGCGCGCTCCACGGCTTCTTCTTCGCCCGGATCGGCGCCCCCGCGTTCGCCGTCACCCTGGCAGGACTGCTGTTCTGGCTCGGCTTCATGCTCCAGATCCTGGGCGAGAACGGCACGATCAACATCGACGGCGAGGGCGTGGTCGGCAAGCTGACCACGTACTACTTCTCGGACGTCGCGGCCGCCTACGGCCTCGCGCTCGTCGCCGTGGTGCTCTTCTTCGTCACGAGCTTCCTGGACAGCCGCCGCCGCGAGGCCGCGGGCATCCCGTCCCGGCCGCTGGGCGACCTGATCATGCGCACGGTCCTGCTCGCGATCGTGGCGTTCGCCGCGGCGATCATGTTCAACCAGTACAAGGGCCTGCCGCTGGCACTGCTGCTCTTCATCCTGGTCCTGGTCCTGAGCGACTTCGTCCTGCGCCGCACCAGCTACGGCCGCAAGATCTTCGCGCTCGGCGGCAGCGTCGAGGCGTCCCGTCGTGCCGGTATCAACGTCACGGCGGTCCGTGTCTCGGTCTTCGCCCTGGCGGGCTTCTTCGCCGCCGTCGGCGGTCTGTTCTGGGCCTCGAAGATCGCCGCGGCCAACCAGAGCGCCGGTGCGGGTGACCTCCTGATGAACGTCATCGCGGCGGCCGTCATCGGCGGCACCAGCCTCTTCGGTGGCCGTGGCCGCACATGGAACGCGCTGCTCGGTGTCATGGTGATCACCTCGATCCAGTACGGCCTCGCCCTGGAGGGCATCGCCACGCCGGTTCAGTACATGATCACTGGTGGTGTGCTTCTGGCCACGGTTGTCATTGACTCGATCACGCGCAAGACGCAGAAGACCGCGGGTCGCGCGTAGGGGTTCGTGGTTGCCCCTCAGGTCCGGGGGCTTGCTGTTCGTAGGGGGCTGCGGGTCCGTTTTGGCTGGTCGCGCAGTTCCCCGCGCCCCTGAGGGGCGGAGCCCCTCTGAGAAAGTGCTCGGCGCCGATGGTGGTGCCGGGCACTTTTGTGTTCGTTGGGGGGTTTGGTAGGGAAGAGGATGTACGGCCGAACGCGTGATGTACGACGCACAGCCCGGGCGTCGGGGGGAAAGACGGAACATTAGACTCGACAGGCCCGGCAAAGCTCGATCGCTCTACTGCAAGGAGGCACGGGTGCCGCTGCTGACCCGCATCAAGGGACCGCGCGATCTGGACCGGCTCAGCCTGGAGCAGCTGGACCAGCTCGCGGACGAGATCAGGACCTTCCTGGTCGACGCGGTGTCCAAGACCGGCGGCCACCTCGGCCCCAACCTCGGCGTCGTCGAGCTGACCATCGCCCTGCACCGGGTCTTCGAGTCCCCCAAGGACCGGATCCTGTGGGACACCGGACACCAGTCCTACGTCCACAAGCTGCTCACGGGCCGCCAGGACTTCTCGAAGCTCAAGATGAAGGGCGGCCTGTCCGGCTACCCCTCGCAGGCCGAGTCCGAGCACGACGTCATCGAGAACAGCCACGCCTCCACGGTCCTCGGCTGGGCCGACGGTCTCGCCAAGGCCAACGAGGTCCTCCGCAAGGACGACCACGTGGTCGCCGTCATCGGCGACGGGGCGCTCACCGGCGGCATGGCCTGGGAGGCGCTGAACAACATCGCCGACGCCAAGGACCGCCCGCTCGTCATCGTCGTCAACGACAACGAGCGGTCGTACGCGCCCACCATCGGCGGCCTCGCGAACCATCTGGCGACCCTGCGCACCACCGACGGCTACGAGCGCTTCCTGGCCCGCGGCAAGGACCTCCTGGAGCGCACTCCGGTCGTCGGCAGGCCCCTCTACGAGACCCTGCACGGCGCCAAGAAGGGCCTCAAGGACTTCATCGCCCCGCAGGGCATGTTCGAGGACCTCGGCCTGAAGTACGTCGGGCCCATCGACGGGCACGACATGGAGGCCCTGGAGTCCGCGCTCGCCCGCGCCAAGCGCTTCGGCGGCCCGGTCATCGTGCACTGCCTCACCGAGAAGGGCCGCGGCTACCAGCCCGCCCTGCGGGACGAGGCGGACCGCTTCCACGGCATCGGCCCCATCCACCCCGACACGGGCCTGCCCGTGAAGGCCTCGGGCGCCGACTGGACCTCCGTCTTCGGCGACGAGATGGTCGCGCTCGGCAAGGAGCGCGAGGACGTCGTCGCGATCACGGCGGCCATGCTCCAGCCGGTCGGCCTGAAGAAGTTCGCGGACGCCTTCCCGAACCGCATCTACGACGTCGGCATCGCCGAGCAGCACGGCGCCGTCTCCGCCGCGGGCCTCGCCACCGGCGGACTGCACCCCGTCTTCGCGGTCTACGCGACCTTCCTCAACCGCGCCTTCGACCAGGTCCTGATGGACGTGGCCCTGCACAAGTGCGGTGTCACCTTCGTGCTCGACCGGGCCGGTGTCACCGGCACCGACGGCGCCTCCCACAACGGCATGTGGGACATGTCGATCCTCCAGGTCGTCCCGGGCCTCAGGCTCGCCGCGCCCCGTGACGCCGACCAGGTCCGCGCCCAGCTGCGCGAGGCCGTCCAGGTCACGGACGCGCCGACCGTGGTCCGCTTCTCCAAGGGCGCGGTCGGCCCGGCCGTACCCGCCGTGGGCCGCGTCGGCGGCATGGACGTCCTGCGCGAGCCCGGCACCGACACCCCGGACGTGCTCCTCGTCTCGGTCGGCGCGCTCGCCCCGATGTGCCTGGAGATCGCCGGTCTCCTCGACCAGCAGGGCATCACCACCACCGTCGTCGACCCCCGCTGGGTCAAACCCGTCGACGAGGCCATGGCCCCGCTCGCCGAGCGGCACCGCGTGGTCGTCACCGTCGAGGACAACTCCCGCGTCGGCGGCGTCGGCTCGTCGGTCGCCCAGGCCCTGCGCGACGCCGGCGTGGACGTACCCCTGCGCGACTTCGGCATCCCGCCGCGCTTCCTCGACCACGCCTCCCGCAAGGAGGTCATGGCCGAGATCGGACTGACCGCACCGGACATCGCCCGGCAGGTCACCGGCCTCGTCTCCAAGCTCGACGGCCGGTACGACCAGGCCCACGCCACACCGGAGCCCGCCCGCGACTGAGACACGCCCGAGTGGGCCGGTTCCCGCACCCTTTACGGTGGTGGAACCGGCCCATTCGCGTTAAAACCCACGTGCCGGGGCATACGGACGACGCCCCCTCTCGATCATGTCGAGGACGACAAGCGTGGGAGGTACGCCCGTGAGCAACACCCTCTTCAGGACGAAGAAGATCGAGCAGTCCATCCAGGACACCGAGGAACCGGAGCACGCGCTCAAGAAATCCCTGTCCGCCCTGGATCTGACCGTCTTCGGCGTCGGTGTCATCATCGGCACCGGCATCTTCGTCCTCACCGGCACGGTCGCCAAGAACAACGCCGGTCCCGCCGTCGCCCTGGCCTTCGTGGTGGCCGGGGTCGTCTGCGCGCTCGCCGCGCTCTGCTACGCCGAGTTCGCGTCCACCGTCCCGGTGGCCGGCTCCGCGTACACCTTCTCGTACGCCTCCCTCGGTGAGCTGCCCGCCTGGATCATCGGCTGGGACCTCGTGCTGGAGTTCGCGCTCGGCACCGCGGTGGTCGCGGTCGGCTGGTCCGGCTACATCGCGTCGCTGCTCGACAACGCGGGCTGGCACCTGCCCGCGGCGCTCAGCGGCAGGGAGGGCGCCGACGGCTTCGGCTTCGACATCCTCGCCGCCGCCCTCGTCCTGGTGCTCACCGGCATCCTCGTGGTCGGTACGAAGCTCTCCGCGCGGGTCACCGCCGTCGTGGTCGCCGTCAAGGTCACCGTCGTCCTCGTCGTGATCATCGCCGGTGCCTTCTTCGTCAAGGGCGACAACTACGACCCGTTCGTCCCGAAGGCGAAGCCCGTGGACGCGGGCAGCGGTCTCGACTCGCCGCTCATCCAGCTGATGTTCGGCTGGGCGCCTTCCAACTTCGGCGTGATGGGCATCTTCACCGCCGCCTCCGTCGTCTTCTTCGCCTTCATCGGCTTCGACGTCGTCGCCACGGCCGCCGAGGAGACCAGGAACCCGCAGCGCGACATGCCCCGCGGCATCCTCGGCTCGCTCGTCATCTGCACCACGCTGTACGTCGCGGTGTCGATCGTCGTGACCGGCATGCAGCACTACACCGAGCTGTCCGTGGACGCCCCGCTCGCCGACGCCTTCAAGGCCACCGGCCACCCCTGGTACGCGGGCTTCATCAGCTTCGGCGCCGCCGTCGGCCTCACGACCGTCTGCATGATCCTGCTGCTCGGCCAGACCCGGGTCTTCTTCGCGATGAGCCGCGACGGACTGCTGCCGCGCTTCTTCTCGCACGTCCACCCGCGCTTCAGGACCCCGCACCGGCCGACCATCCTGCTCGGTGTGATCATCGCGATCGTCGCCGGCTTCACCAGCCTGAGCGAGCTGGCCGAACTGGTGAACATCGGCACGCTGTTCGCGTTCGTCGTGGTCGCGGTCGGCGTGATCATCCTGCGCCGCACCCGCCCGGACCTGCCCCGCGCCTTCCGCACCCCGCTGGTCCCGATCCTGCCGATCGTCTCGGTCCTCGCCTCCCTGTGGCTGATGCTGAACCTGCCCGCCGAGACCTGGCTGCGATTCGGCATCTGGATGGCCCTCGGCTTCCTCGTGTACTTCCTGTACGGCCGCTCGCACAGCCGCCTCGGCCGGGACGAGAAGGCGGCCGAAGCTCCGTAGGGGGCGGTACGGGGTTACGGGCGTACGGTCCTCGGGCCGGTGACCTCGGCGCCCAACTCCGTTACCCTGCGCCGCAGTTCCCGGTCCGCCGTGACCACCAGGCGCGCGCGGTCCGGGTGTTCGGCGACCAGCTCCACGATCCGGTCGTCCCCGCTGCCGGGCGCCGACTCGACCCGCACCCCGGGCACGGACGTCACCCCGCGGGCGCCGCCCTCGACCACGAGGACCAGCTCCAGGGGCCCCGCGAGGCCCGGGAGGCCCTCGTCGGCGTACGGGACGAGCAGGTCCCGTACGCGCTCCGCGGCGCCCCGGCGGTCGCGCCACCAGCCGTCGGGGACGGACCCCACGACATTGGCGGCGTCGACGATCACGAGCGGGGCGGCGTCCATAGGGCCAGGGTCGCACGGAGGGCGATCACACGACCTGATTAGAGTGGGGGAGTGTCAATGGTCCGCACACTCAACGGTGCCTGGCTCATACGCGGCCGGGACGGCAGACTCAGCGCCTACGCTCCACTGCGGGAAGCGGTGTGGTGCTGGGCCGAACAGCGTCCCGGCGGCCCCTGGACGGCACCCCGCGCGGTCGGCGGCGACCAGCGCCTCAACCCGGTGCTCGCCGTGGGCCAGGGAAGCGACTCCTACGCCCACCTGGTCTCCTGGCGTCCCACCGTCGCCGGGGAGGCGGGACTCGTCCACTCGACCCACTTCAGGCCGCACCTCGCCGCCCTCGACTGGAACCCGCTCGGGCACCCCAACGCCAAGGGCGGCCAGACCGGCGTACCGGCCGTCACCGTGGACGCCGAGGGCCGCGCCCACGTCTTCGTACGCAACAAGGGCGGCGGGGTCAGCATGCGCGGCCAGAAGGAGCGCGGGGGCTGGGGCCCCTGGCGCGACCTCAAGGGCCGCGAGGTCACCGGCGAACTCGCCGCCGTCACCCGCGCGTCCGGCCTCGTCGAGCTGTACGCGGCCACGCCGGCCGGCATCCTGCGCTGGACGCAGGCCGGTCCCGGCCACATCCCCGCCCTCGACGAGGAACCCCTGAAAGTGGCGGTCCGGCCGGGCACCCTGCGGGCGCTGACCACCTCCGACGACCACGTGACGCTGTTCTACACGGACGACAACGACACCGTGTGCGCGTGGCGGGCCGGCGCGGAGCCGGTGGAACTCCTCAACTGCGCGGGACCCGGGGCGGTTTCCGCGATCCGCTGCACGCTCGACGGCGTCGACTGCACGCTGCTCGCGCAGCGGTCGGCGAGTGGGCGGGTCGCCTTCGCGGCGTATCCCACGGAGCAGGAGTCGGCGGGGGCGTGGTGGACGGACTCGGGTCCGGAGCTGCCCGCCGACGCGGTGGTGGCGCTCGCCGAGGACGAGGAGGGGCGGGTGGTCGCGGCGACCCTCGCGCCGTCCACGGGCGCGCTGCTCCTCACCCACCGAAAGCCGGAACCGGGCTTGGCCCTGGAGGCCTGGCAGAGCATTTGATCCGCCCCCGCCGCCCCTACCCGTTCCCGTCCAGGCATGGGGCTGCGCCCCTCGCCCCCTTTGTCCTCAAGCGCCGGACGGGCTGGATTTCCAGCCTGTACGGCGTGTGAGGACCCGGGGTTCGGG